>NZ_JBFVFE010000009.1:0-114179 GCF_052728615.1 Mariniflexile sp.
AATTCACTCCTCTAAAAATATTGCGCTCTGTCATTTGACAAAGATAATTTATTGCGACCTAAACGCTTATACCTATAAAGTAAATTTTATACAGCAATTATAATTCCCCAATTAAACATTTAAAATATTCTAAAGTTAGATTTGTATTCAGGTTAATCGGGTTTACTATACAGGTTAAACCAAAAATTCTTTATAGATTGAAGGATTACGATCAAATTCACCCTGTTAAAGCTTTTGACCCTTTTTGGAGTGGCCCCATTATAAGGATTTTCAGCAGGAAAAGAAGAAGTGACAAAATAGCAACAGCCTTTGTTAGACCAAAAATAGAAATTATATTTATACCTGCCTGTATTGGTTGCAATGCTGAACAACTCCGAAACAACATAGTGTAAGCTGACAGAATGCGGATTGCCAAAGAGATAAACAAATCGACAATTTTACCAACTTATTTGACGAAAAGAAATACCTTTGAGGCATGAGATATGTTAGGAAAAAGAATGCATTTAACGATTGAAAATATACTATTAGTTGGCTCTTTATTACTTCTTGTTAGTATTATTGCAGGTAAGACTTCTTATAAGTTTGGCGTTCCCACTTTATTGCTCTTTTTGGCAATAGGCATGTTGGCGGGCTCTGATGGTATTGGAGGTATCCATTTTAATGACCCAAAACTTGCCCAGTTCATTGGCGTAGTATCCCTTAACTTTATATTGTTTTCAGGTGGACTTGATACCAATTGGACAGCCGTTAAACCCATTCTTCGGGAAGGAATTGCACTATCGACACTAGGTGTTTTATTGACAGCGACTTCTCTTGGCATTTTTGTATGGCTTGTTACCGACTTTACCATTTATGAGAGTCTGTTATTAGGTTCGATTGTATCTTCAACAGATGCAGCCGCTGTATTTTCAATCCTACGTTCAAAAAGCCTTGCGTTAAAAACCAACCTAAGACCCACTTTAGAATTGGAAAGCGGAAGTAACGATCCGATGGCGTATGTGCTGACCATTGCATTTTTAACATTGGTAATCAATCAAGACAAAAGTTTTTTGTCCATAATCCCCTTGTTTTTACAACAAATGATTTTAGGTGGTATTCTAGGTATTGCTTTTGGAGTACTTAGTAAGTACATCATAAACAGAATAAAATTAGACTTTGAAGGGCTCTACCCAGTTTTAGTGATTGCCCTGATGTTCATCACATTTTCTGCCACCGATTTTGTAGGGGGTAACGGGTTTCTTGCCATTTACATTTGTGCGGTTTACTTGGGCAATCAAGACCTGATACACAAAAAAACCATTTTGAAAATGTTTGATGGCTTGGCTTGGCTCATGCAAATTGTGCTGTTCCTCACCTTAGGCTTACTTGTTTTTCCTTCTCAAATCGTTCCATATATGGGTATTGGACTACTCATTTCATTGTTCCTGATAGTTGTTGCCCGACCTATAGGCGTATTTATCAGCCTTATATTCTTCAAAATGAAACTGAGAAGAAGATTTTATATTTCTTGGGTTGGGCTGCGTGGTGCGGTCCCTATTGTGTTTGCTACTTATCCGCTTTTGGCAGGAATTGACAAAGCACACATGATTTTTAACATTGTGTTTTTTATTTCGGTTACCTCCATATTAATCCAAGGAACTACCCTTTCCATTGTTGCAAAATGGTTACATGTAGGATTACCGGAAAAACAAAAGAAATTGACCGCAACTGATTTGCTATTGGCAGAAAATCCCAAAGCTGAAATGAAAGAACTCTTAATAACTTCAGACTGCTTTGCAGTAAATAAGAAAATCGTCGAGTTAGGCTTTCCAAAAAATGCGATAATAGCTATGATTAAAAGAGATGGCAGCTATATAATTCCAAACGGTTTAACAAAAATTGAAGCACAAGACACACTAATTGTTCTTGCTGACAGACCTAAAATTTTTGATGAAGTTTACAAAACACTTAAAACACAGAAAATATAAAAGGTCTAGGCTTAAATATTTATCGTCTGGTATTTACGCTTGTTACCAATTTTGATGTTTTTTGCAACAATGTAGAATAATCACGCATATTACTGAAGAAATTGATGGTAATAAAATAAGGGAATACAACCGATTGAAAAAGGTTGTATATTAACAGCTCACAACACACAGGAAGTAATAACTGTAAGTACTGTGGGCAAAACCATAAGAATTTTTTAAACCATCGATTGAAAAAAAAGCACAGCAGCCAACAAATAGGCACAATACGGGTGTTTGTGCTCAGCCGGTTGGGGTATATTCTCTCCCATTCTGCACCTATACCAGACCGTTATAGCCCGTACATAGAGGTCAATTACCGCAAAAATAAAAAAAAGTGTTGTTATATATTCAGCCATATTATTTGATACGTATTGCTTGTGTTGTAAAAGACAAACCTTGCTGTCCCAATGTCGAATTCATAACACCTTCAAATAAAGGTTCCGAACAGTTTTTTGGGATTTTCCATTCAAAAATAAAATTCGAGCCGGTTCCTCCAGTAACATCAGTTTCATCTATGATTATCTCTGTTGTTTCCATAGGTGCCAAATATATTGGCTGGTTAAAATACTTTCGAACAGATTTTCCGTGTGTGTCATAATATTCAGCTTTCAATATATAGATTGTATCTAAATCGCTTGTATTTCTCAAACTAACCATTGCGGTAAGATTATGTGTTTTGTGTTCCGATAAACTGTAGATCTGTGAGTAAATTGATAAATAGGATTTTCCGGATTCCAGCGAATCCTTTGTGTTTAGGTTGGCAGTTCTCTTTGACCAGTTTTCTGGGTTTATAGAACTTATTTCGTTTCGTTCATTGCAGGCAAAAAGTAATGCAATAAATAATATCAATAAGGTCGCTTTCTTCATTTTAGTTCAATGTTTGTTCAAAATTCTGACTAACGTCAAATTTAGTTAAATTTTGTTTATAATCCTTTATTCATAGGCTTTTGCCAATTTTTAAGCTCTGAATTTTTTAAAAAAAGTCTAAAGATTTGACGTTAGCTGTAGAAATTAATCTCGGTTTTCCGTGATGTGGGGAATTGCATATAACGTTTATCCTAAGTTTAATTTTGAATAAAGATATTAAATTTAAGTTTTAAACCAGAAAGAACAAAAAGAGAGGATTAAGGTTAGTGTATATAGAGAAGCATTTGACTTCGTCAACATTGAAAATCCCTTCTATTTTCTACTTTGAAAACATAAATCCAATCACAGAAAATAAAAAAGTGCAAGTATATTACTCGCACTTTGAATTCGTTGTTTTATCTAAAAAGTATTTATTTTTTTTCAGTAGTGTCCGATAAAAATGTTTAAAACAGCCCGAACAATAGATTGGCTATGGGTTAAAAGATTTTAATATGAAATGGACCTTGCTTTTACAACAAATTAAAAAATAAAGGTTTTCTAAAATGACAAATCCAATATTGACTGATTATCTGTTAGTTAAAATCCAGTCTTGATTCTATGTTCTAGAAGCGTAGCGGTCTTGATTCTTTTGCCGGACAACAATGATTTTTTTTATTTCTGTAACAACTTCTTTTGTAGAAAAAGAATGATTTGTTATCATTATAAAATGCACTGATACAGCCTTATAGCCATTTAAACCACAGCTATTTTCCTACGAGTAGGCATTTCCCCTACCTAACTTTTATACTTATGCAATTACGGTTTCTAGCTCTGGAGCAATTGGGAAATCAATTTCAACTTGAGTTAAATTGTGTATATAATTTGTTACACTAACGGCGTTAACAACTAAGATAACATCTACCAAACTCCCTTTTGTATAGCCTGCATTAAAAAATGCTTCCAAAGTCACATCATCAACTTTTCCTTTGTTTAAAGTGATTTGTTGGGCAGTTTTAACGAGTGCATCGTATTTTTTATCTGAAGAAAAAAATCCTTGTCTTAATTCTAAAACTTGTTCGTCAGTAAAACCATTTAATTTTCCAATGGCAGTGTGAGCCGATTGACAATATCTACAGCCATTTACCTGACTGGTTATTAAATTGATTACTTCTTTTTCTTTATTTGAAAGTGAAGATTTTGCACTCTCAAATGGTAAGTAGTTGCCTAAAGCAGTATCTGAATATGCAATGGTGGCATAAATGTTAGGCATAAAACCTACTGCTTTTTTTAGGTTGTCAAAAATTACTTGATTGTTTGAAGAAACTTCTTCTCTTGTTGGTACTTTAAAAGTTGTCATAATATTCTGTTTTTATTATTGTTTATCATTATTGATAGTGCAAAGATGCGAACAGAATAGTGTGCTTTGCTAGGTAGGTTTTCCCTATAAGTTGGCAATTTATCCCGAATAGGGGTTTTCGCGATATTTTGAAGGGGAACTACCTTCTTGATTCTTAAAAAATCGACTGAAGGTTTGGATATCTTCATAGCCAATTTCATAAGCAATTTCTTTTATTGGCTTATCCGAATAGTACAGCAAACGTTTTGCTTCCAACAAAATTCGTTCTTGAATATATTTTAAGGGCGACTTAGGGCTTATTTTTGAAAAAATGTTAGATATCGTTTTAGGTGATTTATGAAGTAAGTCGGCATATTCAGCAACAGTATGTCTTGTTTTAAAATGTTGTTCCACCAAGAAATTAAATTCCCTGATCACATCCGTTTCATTTTTTTCATTGGGGAATTGTTTTTGAAGTTTATACAATCGGGTACAAAGAATCAAATATCTTTTCAACATCATTTGCAACATACTTATTTGAAGGTTGTCTTTTGATTTCATTTCTATAGTAAACATTTTCCAAAGGGTTTCAAAATGCTCTATTTCTTCATCAGGAATTTGAATGATAGGTAATTGAGATGAACCGAAGAATAGGACTCCCTTACAGCTTACTTCTGTATCGTGGTCGATAATACAATAAAAGGGTCTGTTAAATCTCAAATAGTTTGTTTCTCCCTTTTTATTAACGGTAACCTTATGAAATTCGGTTAAAAAAATAATTTGATTTTTAGAAAAGGCATACGTTTGACCGTCAATAATAAACTCATTATTATCGGTTTGAAACCAAAGTATGGTTAAGCTACTTGGTTCTGGGTTTTTAAAAATTGAGCGAGAATCAGAACTGAGTTCTGTTAGTTCAATAAATTCGTCTGTGTTTCCTGTTATTTTCATGTTATCGTTATCGGAATGACAGCCCGCTAATGGTTAAACGTAGTTCTGATTTGTGAATGAAAAGATAATAAATTATTGGATGGTAATTAAACCCGCAAATCGTAACGTTGAGTGTCGAGATTATTGGATTTGAAATTCGAGAACAGGATCAAATTACTTTTCTTTTTTAATGATTAACAGTTCTTAAGAATACGTAACTAAAATATCTGCTGCCTTTTGTAAATCCGATGCTACAATTTCGGTTTTTGGTGCCAATGGAAATAATTGTTGCCCGGGTCTATTGATAAATGCAGCGCGCCAACCTGCCCAAAGAGCTCCTGCAACATCCCATCCGTGAGCTGCAATAAGCATGCATTCTTCAGGTTTTACACCCATTTTACGAGCTCCCCAATCATAAGTGTCTCTAAATGGTTTGAATTTTCCAACATCTTCTATGCTTAATCGTTCATCAAAATACTTTGTCAATCCAGCACTTTCAAACTGTTTTTTTACGCCTTCATTGGATGAGTTTGTAAACGATACTAATTTGTAACCATCTTTTTTCAATTCAGCTAATGCATTTTTAACTTCTGGATGTGCCGGCAAACCTCTTAAAGATTCAACAATGGTTTTTCGTGCTTCTGCCTCCGAAATGGAAATACTATTATTGGCTGCTACCATTTGTAGTGTAGCTGCACCTATATTGCCAAAATGCTCGTATTGTCCACTTGCTGAAGTGACTAAAGAGTATTGTAACATCGTGGTAAACCATAATGACATTAAGTCTTCTCTTCCTCCCAATGCTTCACCCACTTGTTTTTTCATTTGAGCGAGGTCAAGTAGCGTTTCGTTTACATCAAAGAATAAAACTTTAGGTCTTATTTTTTGGAGGTTCATATTTTTGTTTTCTTGTGTATTTCCCAAAATATCATTTGGTAATAGTATTCCTGCTGTTCCCATAATTCCTATATTTTTTATAAAGTTTCTTCTGTTGTTTTTCATTATAATGTTTAGTTAAAGGCTTGGTTAATAGTTTTTAATTTGTAAACAGCTAACAATGCTAGTATTACAGCTATAATTACTAATGGTTTTTTAGGCTCTGGTCTTGCAAAAAATTCTAATTCTAATGCTGTAATCATGGTAATTAGTAAAAAAGAAAAAGCTATTTTTCCAATAGTTTTGTTCTTACTGATTGCAAAAAATGACACAAGAAGCGCTAACCCTAATTCTGAAATACCAGTAAACATTCGAAAAAAACCAGCATCTATATGAATGGCATTTTCAAATTGCTTAAAACCAGCAATACTTTGTGGTTTTCCCAATAATTTAGGCATTGCAAAAAAGGCCATTATAAGTATTGCTATAATATTGATAATTTGGTCTTTGATGTTTTTCATTTTACTTATTGTTTTTAATTACTTCGGTTAGTACTTGCTTGAATACATCAACGGGTTGTGCACCTGTTACTGCACTTTTTCTGTTAAATACTATAGTTGGTACAGAGCTTACTCCTAAACTTTGCCAAGAACTTTCTTTGCTTTTTACTTCATAACGTGCGTCATCATCATCTAGTTTTGCTAAAGCTTCTTCGGCATTTAAACCTACATCCTTTAAAGCTTGTTTTAAAACTTCTCTTTTAGATACATCTTTTCGCTCACTAAAAAAGGCTGTTGTTAAACGCATATTTAATTCGGTTTGCTTTCCAAAATCTTTAGCATAATCTAGAAGTACGTGCGCATCAAAGGTGTTTCCCATCCGCATTTCGTCATAATAATCGAATGTAAAACCTAGTTCAGCACCAGCTTCTACCATGTGTTGTTGCGATTCTTTTTGCTGTTCTAAAGTAGAACCATATTTTTCTGCAATATGCTCTTGTACATTTTGTCCTTCAACGGGCATATTCGGATTTAGTTCAAAAGGTTGCCATTCAATTTCTACCTGATCTTGAATACCCAAATCTGCGATTGCTTTTTCTAAACGTTTGAATCCAATGGTACACCATGGGCATACCACATCTGAAACGATATCTATTTTAATCTTATCTGCCATTTTTTAGTGTTAATAGGGGATTATAAAATTTCGCTAATTTGAACCTGTGGTTGCGCGTTGGTGAAATTTGGAAGATCAGCTAAAATGGATTCGGCATTTGCACCAAAAGAGTGTTGGAAAGATTCCATAGATTCAAAAACTAAATTTGCAATTACAGCATAAGGTGCAGGTTGTTCTGGACTTCCTCCAGCAATTCCGAAATTAATGTTAGATGATAGGATTGAATCACCTAATAACTCTTTAAGTAATTGACTGTGTTGATTTGTATAATACTTCTTATCGAATTTTACATCTGGAGTATTTGGATACATTACTGTTAATTTGATCATGTTTTAACTTTTAGTTTATTATTATATTATTGAACTCATCTCGACTTTTTCTATTCCCTAAAAAATGGCTTAAATTCGCCCATATTTTGTCTATTTTTTCATGCGTAGCGATGCTATCTATTTCAAAAATAGTCTCATCTGAACAAATTTCAGCTCATTTTCGATCAAAAACAAAAAGTCAAGATGAGTTCATTTGTAATTACTTTTTAAAACTAAACCTTCCGAATTAACGGAAGGTTTATCGCTATCAATCAAAATCTGCGGTTTTTAGGGATTAAGAAACCACATTTTCTTTAGACCAAGCAAACTTTTTAAATCCTGCATCTACAGGTGTGTTAGCAATATGATTTACATAATTACTTATTGTTTTTTGAGATAATCCCAAAAGGATTTCCATTATTTGTCTTTCACCATATCCCGCAGCATAGAAAGTGTTTAAGTCTTCCTGTGTTACATGTCCACGATTCCGAACTATCGTTAAAGTCATGGTGCGCAAAGCTTCTAATTTCGGATTTTCAAGAGCTGTTTCGTTACGTAATGCTTCTGTAATACCGTCATCTACTTTCATCATTTTTGCAATACCTGTATGTGCCGGTACACAGTAGTGACATGCATGTTCTACATTAATGGACTGCCATACTACGGTTAATTCTTCCTCGTTAAATGAAGAGTTAACAAATAATTCATGTAATGTTTGGTAGGCTTCAAGAGTTCCTGGAGCTCCTGCCAATACACCATGTAAACCCGGAATCATGCCGTATGCTTTTTGAGATTGTTCTAATAATGCTTTGCTGCCTTCCGGAGCAGTTTCAATGTTGTGAACTTTTAAGGTTGTCATAATTTCTGTTTTTAAATTTATTATTAATATGTTATATCTAAACAATCGTTTAGATTTCAGTTAAAAAAATGTTTTAAATACTTTTAAATGTCATTTCTATATAATCTTCAATTTCTTTTGGTGTATTCACTCTGGTAGCAGCTACCAAACCATGCTTTGCCAATACCAAAAAGTTAGCCTGCTTTAAAATGGTCTCTTTATCTTTTGAGGTATCCATTTTTAATTTTTCAATGAATAAGTTTTTTAAATTATCCATAAAGGAAGTCATCTGCTCTTTTACTAATGCGTCCTCACTTCCAGAAAATTCATTATACGTATTAGTCAATAAACAACCTTTTTCATTGCCTTCTTGATTGCAGATACTTACAGAGTCATAAAAAAACTGCTTGATGTCTTCCACACCATTTGAGGCGTTTTTAAATTTCTCAAACATAGTATTTGTTTTAGCCTTGTAACATTTTAGACTTTCAAGGAAAACCCCATGCTTGTTGCTAAAACTGGAATATATAGAAAACTTATTGATGCCCATTTCTTTTTCAAGCATGTGCATAGAGGTGTTTTCATAGCCATTACGCCAGAATAAGCGCATTGCTTTTTCGATAACCTCTTCTTCTTTATATTCCTTTTTTCTTGCCATTGTTTTTAATCACTGGACAAAACTAAACAATCGGTTAGAAATAAAAAAACATTTTAACATTCATTTTTGAATTTTACTGTATAAAATTAACAATCAATTAAAAGAGACAAAAATCAAGATGGATTTAAAAGGGTATAAGTCTATTATTGAAATACATCAGCAGGAAATGGCATCACACAAAGTTTTTATGGAACGATTTGAAAACCGTTTTGAAAGTAAAATAAAGCAAGCCAAAATATATCCTACTTGGGCGGTTGTGGTTTTTATAGTTGCGATTTTGTTTGGAGTTGTATCTTTTCGTTTATTTTAATAAAATAAAATAAAATAAAATAGAATTTAATTCGTATAACTCTGTTCTTTGTTGCCAACTGTAATTTTTATAATATATTTTTTAAATCTTGCCTTCCAATTATAGCCATTATCTCTACAATGTCATGATTAACTTTAAAATAAATGCTGTCAGTTCCACAGACACAGCGTCTATATCCGTATTTAATAAAGTCAACCGATTCAAACGAGAATGGACGTTGAGCAATAATGTCAAAATACTCAAAAAATGAGTTATAATATTTGTCAGCTTGTGTTATGTATTTGTCAGCTTGTGTTATGCCAAACTTCTTTACGCCGTAATGATGAATTCTAATTAAGTCATCTTTAGCTACGCTACTTAACTGGTATTTAGCCATTCAATAAAGACTTTGATTTTGCTAAAATTTGCTCTTTACTATCATTTGTAAAACCGCTATTTTCAGCTTTTTCTAATTTCGAGCTTATCCAATCAATTTGTCGTTGTTGATTTCTTGCCTGTCTTATTAGGTCATTTACAAGTTCACTTTTACTGGAATACTCGTTAGTCTCAACTTGAGTTTTTAACCATTCGTCATTTGGTTGTGTCAATGAAATGCTTTGTCGTGCCACGAGATTCGTTTTTGATGTAAATTTACACCAAAAAAATATATTTACAAAATGTTTAGAATTATGTAGCCTTATTTCATGACAGGTCAGAATTTACTAGATAAGTACTGCCAAAGCAATAAATAATACTTTGTTATCAAAAGTATTATCTTTCATTTTGTAAAGTGTTTATATCATTTATAAGGGCTTTCATGTCTAGAGTTAAGGTGCCATTATAAACACCTCGAATTCTTTTGGTTTTGTCTACTAAAATGAAATGCTCTGTATGCAAAAATTCTGTACTGTCTCTATTGAAGCCAATATCTTCTTCTGCGTAATAAGACTGTCTAGCCAATTTATAGATCTCACTTTTTGAACCTGTTAGGAATTGCCAATTCGTGTTTGTTATGTCATTGTTTTTCTTGTATGCGTTTAATACGCTAGGCGTATCTATCCAAGGCGTAACAGAATAAGATAAAAAAATAATGTCTTTATTGTTTTGTAAGCTATCGCTTACTATTTTTAAATGGTCTGTCATGATGGGGCAAATACTACCACAACTTGTAAAAATAAAATTAGCAACGTGTATTTTATTTTCAATAATATCTTGATTCACTAAAACACTGTCTTGATTTAAAAATTCAAAATCATCAATAGTATGCGTAATTTCGTTTGGAACGCTAGATGCATCCTGAATAAATACAGGTGTAAAAGTCGGGTCATTATAGTAAGGCAAAGCTAAGTGCTGCTCTGTATGATGCTCCTGTTTGTTGCTGTTTTTGCAACCTGTAAATAAAACACTACTTATTAAAAAAAATACTATCCGATACATTTACACAATTTTTAGTTCCTAACAATCCATATCTTTTCCCATTAATGATAACGTAATTTGCTCTAATTTTCCCGTTATCATACCATAGTTTTTGCGAACCTTCTTCTTGTCCGTTGCTATAATGAGCTAAATGGAATAACAATCCATCTATATTCCATTCTTTTAATTCGCCTTCGTACGCATCATTTTTGGCGGTATATTCAAATCTTTTATTACCGTTTTCCCAAAATGCAATTTGCTTACCGTTTTTTTGTCCGGAAGCATAATGTCGCAATTCCATTAATTTATTATCATCATACCATTTTTTAGCAACACCTTCTTTTAATCCTTTGTAATAACTTTCTATTAAAAGTGTATCTGCGGTTTCTGGGTGTAATTCGTAAACAAAACCTGAATAGGTTTTATCCTCTACATAAAGTAAACTGGCTTTTATTGTAGTCATTGATTTTAAAACAAATGACGTTGGAATTTTGTATTTCAAAGCAGTTTCATTTGTTTCGTTTTTACACGAACACATACAAATAAACAGGGAAATTAAATAAACGTATTTCATTACTGTGTTACAGTTCCAGGCGTTCCATAAAATCCGTTTCCGTTTATATAAGGGGCTGTATTGGTAATATGATAATGATAAATACCCTCAGGATAATCTTCAGTAGCATGGTTATGGCCATGATACGCATCCAATCCAGTAACGTCTGAGCCATTTTCTTCAGGACCATAAACAGGAAAACCATCTAATAAAAAACCAAGTAAGGCAGACTTACTTGCTGTTACGGTTGTTAAATATAGTGGTTCAATATGATAATGAAAAGTTCCGTTTGCTGTTGGGTGTCCCCAATATTTATCAAAACTTTGAAACTCGTCGGTAAGCGGTTGATTGGGTCCTGCATATTGATTAAATAAGGGCACACCGTTTAAAGAAACACCTATGGCTCCAAGTGGTGTCGCTACATGGTTAGTAGCTACTGTTGGGTTTAAAGGTATTTTGAAAGTGTAGTCAAAAGAAGCTATTGTATTGGGATTTTTTTTGAAAGTATATCCCTCAAAAGTTGTACCGCTAAAACCCTCGTATAATTCATTTGAAGTTGGATAATAAACACTCTTATGGTCTGGTGTACCATTTGTTTTAATGGTAATATAAGTTCCATCGCTTGTAATACTTGTTGCTCCATAAATTTTTGAATATACAGCAGGAACTTCTATAGTTTCAGTGGTAATTACCTTATCATCTTCACTACAACTAATTAGGCTTAAAAAGATTATTATTACGGCGCAGTTTTTAATATATTTTGATTTCATATAAATTCTATTTTTATTTGTTTATTTTATTATGACTATTGATTTTTAAAAAAGGTTAATCGGTCAATGATTTTTTGTTGTTGGATTATTTTTACTAGTACTTACTTGTAAGCTTAGTACCGGATATATTGTAATTCACTTTCAAATAGGAAAGTCTATACCGTGACAAGTAACAACCATAA
The DNA here is from genome assembly GCF_052728615.1 of Mariniflexile sp. Classification (NCBI taxonomy): domain Bacteria; kingdom Pseudomonadati; phylum Bacteroidota; class Flavobacteriia; order Flavobacteriales; family Flavobacteriaceae; genus Mariniflexile; species Mariniflexile sp. Next base: position 12,182 of record NZ_JBFVFE010000009.1, read on the forward strand.
CGCCCATTTAATATTAATAACTAGAATATTTTCTAATCTTGAATATTTCAGAACTCTTAGTTGTATTAGTGCTCTCTGGTGTGTAATCCCATACTTCTTCCCCAGCTTGGGTAACCTCTATAATACGTGCTTCTATACCCGAACAAATAATCGTATTACCTGATTCTAAACGATAAACTCCGGATATATGATCAGAATAAAAATTATTTGAATATTGCCATATAAGGGCATCCGACTTTGTTATTTCTAACACCTCTGATTTATTGTTACCTGCATTATTATTAAAGACTAAGATATTTCCATTATCTAAAAGGGTCGCGTCATGCTGACCAGATAAAGTACCATTAACAGATAGCGTTGCTGTTATTTCCTTGCTTTCTTTATTGATTAAATAGAGTTTATTTTGGCCTCTGGAGCTTATTAAAATAGAGCCGTTTTTATAATCAATAGAATTAAAATGGAGAAAGTCTGTTTTATCATTCTCGTTTGGAATAAGGGCGCCATCATTTATAGCGTTCCATTCCCAAATAATCGAATCACTGGTTTTGTCTATTAGCAATATGTTTTCATTCCAGTATTCATTTCCATTGTATGCTACAAGTTCCCATGTAAGAGCAATTATTGTATTTTCATCTACCTCTTTAAAATCATGATGAAATGTAGCAGAGTTACTGTCTTTACGAATAGACCAAATTACATTGCTATTATCGTCAAGTTCTTCGATAACGCCTCCAACAGCACCACCACCAGAAAAAATTCCTGTACTAGCTTCGGGTGTTGAACCTAAACGAAGAAGCGTCTTATTTTTAGATAAATAATATCCTCCGGAAGTCCTATACGCCGATGTCCACGTTTTAACATCATTCCCTATTGTATCAATTAAATGTATCGTTTTATCTCCCATAAAAGAATAAAGAACGTATCCATCACTAAGTTTACTTACTGTATCTTCTATCGGTGTTTCTATATTATTACTATTCGAATCTTTTTCGCAAGAGAAAATTAAAAAACTCGCGATGATAGCAATAAAAATTTTTAAGTGTTTCATATTTCTATTATGCTTTTGCTTGTTATTTAGCAGATCTAATTTAAAAAGTGCGCTATCCTATGAATTATTAGCTGATACTGTTTTCAAATCATTATTAGGTTATACTTTAATATTATTTTCAATAGATAGTTCTTAATCTATATTTCTTACGCATCTGATAAAATTGTACACATAACGAACATCGCCTTGTGGACCAAAATTATCAGGAAAATTTGCTGAAGCACCAGATTTTGGATCATTACGTTGCGCTCCGGCACCATGCACATCCATTAGACTACCATTCATTACGCCTTGCGCTTTTCCAAAACAGAAATATACTGCATCGCTATACGGATTTGGTCCATCTTTTAATATTGAACTTGACCAATAATAACCATACTGCCCTGAATTACCATCGGTATCAATGATTGGGGTGCAAGAGAACAAGGGATCGATTGCTGGTGAAGAAGTGGTTGACGGGCTTCGCGTATAATCCACAATACTCTGTAATTCTTTAGCGTTCGGCATTCTCCAGTCATCATGACCGGCAAGAGTAAGTGACTCTGCGTAGTCTAGTGCATTTTCCCAGTCGTAAGTACTTCCGTTATCAGCCTGTTGCCACATTAAACCTGTTGCATTATCTGTAATTGTTCCATCACCATTATCTGTAAAGTTGTTTTTGCCATAAGATTCGTTACCTCTCACCATTCTAAAATACATAGTATTAGGGGAACCAGTTGCTGGCTTGTATTTAGGGTATGCTTTTAATCTACCATCAACAAAATTATAACCAAAAATAGCTTCATCTCCATTCATTATACGTCCCACATATTGTGTTTTGGACCATGTTTGTCCATCTATTTCTCTTTCGCCTATAGACTCATCTCCAATAGGTTGTTCGAAGTATTTTGTATCAATGAACATATTTACAGAATCATCGCCAAAACATTGGCCTGTAAACTGAGCTAATGAATAAAGCTCTTTTATAGTAGGTATTCTCCAGTCTGTATGCCCACCCAAATTTATAGTTTCTACTAATGCTATAGCTGCATCATAGGACATTTTGCTTCCCATATCTTGTTGCCACATTAAGCCAGTTACATTATCGGTAACCGTTCCGTTACCATTATCGGTGTACGATGATTGATTTCCTGAGTAGGTCGCATCTTGTCCGTAATAAGACTGTCCTACAGTTGGGTTTGTTATTAAAGCAATATCACTGTAAAACTCAGAAACATTGGTATCAACAATTGGGTAAGTTAGATTAGTTGTTGTAACCACAACTGGAGCATCAACTTCTATTTCTGAGTCGTCTTTACTACATGAAAAAAATGCAATTGTAAGTAGTAGTATTGCCGAAAATTTAATGTGTTTAATATTCATAATAGTTGTTTTTATTTATTTATAATAGTCAAATTTACTTAGAGCAGGTTTTAAATAGAAATGGTATCAATGGAAAGCAGGATTAAATCAATGAAATGCTATATTTAAGAAAAATCAAAGCATTATTCTTTTATTGTTCTCACACATCGTACAAAGTTGCACACATATCGAACATCTCCTTGAGGACCAAAAAACTGAGGATAGCTGTTTTCATTTCCACTTTTAGGATCGCTTCTTTGACAGCCTGCTCCATGGACATCCATCAATGTTCCTCTCATTTTTCCTTGTCCTTCGCCAAATGCAATATACGCCGCACTAGCAAATGGATTTCTACCATCTAAATGGGTTGTGCTTGTCCAAAAGAATGGGTATTGTCCCGTTTTCCCATCCGGATCCTTTATTTCTGTTGTGTTAAAGATGGGGTCTATTGCTGGGGAGTTTGTTGTTTGAGGCGATCTGGAGTAATCAACAATACTTTGTAATTCTTTTGCATTAGGTAAGCGCCAATCGGAATGGCTTGCTAGTTCCATATTTTCGGCATACGCTAAAGACGCTTCCCAATCTCGTCCTTTGCCATCATCAGCTTTTTGCCACATCAATCCCGTAGCATAATCACTTATTGTACCATCTCTATTATCAATAAAATTATTTTTCCCATATGTAGTGTTGCCTCTTACTAAACGGAAATACATGGTGTTTTCATCACCCGTTTTAGGCTTATATTTAGGATATCCTTTAATTCGTCCATCAACAAAATTGACGCCAAAAACAGTTTCATCCTTTCTCATTGTACGCCCTACATATTCTGTTGCGGACCAAGTTTGCGCATCAATCTCACGTTCACCAATACTTGTATTTCCAAGTGGTTGATTAAAATATTTTGTATCAATAAACTTATCTATAGAAACAGCACCTTTTACTTTACCTGTAAATAAGATGAGTGAATACAATTCTTTTATCGTTGGCACTCGCCAATCTGTATGTCCTCCGAGATTTGATTTTTGAGCTTTTGCAAAGGCTTGCTTAAAAGTTAATTTAACCCCCATATCCTTCTCCCATACCAAGCCTGTAACAAGGTCAGTAATTGTACCGTCGTTATTATCTGTGTAAGACGGTTGATTGCCGGTATATGTTGCATCTTGCCCGTAATAGGCTTGCCCCTTGGTGGGTGCTGTTATTAGTGTCTCATCGTTATAAAACGCTTTCACCCCTGTATCTACAATGGGATAAGTAGATTGACCTTTTGCTACTAAAATAACTGACACAAATATACCAAGTGCCATAAATAGTTTTTTGCTATAATTTATCATCTCTTTGATTTAAATATTAACTTACTACAAAGAACTTAAAGTCATGAATCAAAAAAAAGCATTATCAATGGAAGGCAGCATTTAATCAATAGAACCTTAGTTGTAAAAATTATTACTAATAAATTCCTTAAATTGATTAAGGTAAGTATCGCTCACTACAATGAATCTTTTGTCACTGTAAATAATTCTGTTACGTTCTACTGTAACAATATGATTGAGGTTAACAATGAAGGAGCGGTGAATACGCATAAAATTGCCCTTGGGTACTACTTCTTCGATATTTTTAAGTCGAATTAATGTTTTTACAGGCTCACCACTATTTATTAAATAAATATAGACGTACTCTTTTTGAGCTTCAAGATATTCGATGTCGTTAAAATTGATCCGAATATGCTTTGCCCCTGATTTAATAAACAGATAATCGCCTGTCTTTTTTATTTCTGTTTTAAGAAGCCTCTCTTTTTTTATAAGAACTTCCGCTTTGGTTGATGCCAACAAGAAATCTTGGTATTCAATTGGTTTTAGCAAATAATCTACCGCATTTACCTTATAGCCTTCTATGGCATAATCACTATAAGCTGTAGTGAAAATTATTTTGGGAGGATTTTCGAGTGATTTGGCCAATTCCATACCACTTAGGTCTGGCATATTGATATCCAAAAATAGTAAATCTACTTCATTGTTTTTTAGGTACTCCTTTACCAAGGTGGCATTAGAAAATTTTGCAGAAAGTTGCAGAAAGGGAGTTTTCTCAATATAAGAAACAATCTGTCTAAGTGCCAGAGGTTCATCGTCTACTGCTATACATGTTATCATATAGGTATCTTTATAGTTGAAATAAATACATTTTCTTGTTCAGTATGCGTAAAAGTGTAATTCGTGTTGTAAAGTAATTTGAGGCGCTTTTCAGTGTTTTCTATACCTATCCCAGACTGTTGTGTGGTTTTTATTTTTTTATGCACGCTGTTAGAGACACTAAATTCAAGTTCGTTATTATGAATAAGTAAACTAATATGAACGAATGATTTTTTCTCATAACTTATTCCATACTTAAATGCATTTTCGAGAATATTCGTAAAAAGTAATGGAGGAATAGTAATATCGGGTAGTTGTTCTGGTGAATTGAATTGAATATCTACCTCTTCGCAAAAGCGCAATTTCATAAGTTCAATATAACTGTTGATGAAATTTATTTCTTTAACTAAAGCAGTTGGGGTTTCGTCAGATTCGTATAAAAGATGACGCATTAATACCGAAAGTTTGGCAATAGAACTTTTTGCTTCTTTAGTGTCGAAATCAACTAGTGAATGAATATTATTGAGCGTATTCATTAAAAAATGTGGACTAATTTGATTTCGTAGAAAAGCTAATTCATTTTTAATGTTTTCTTTTTCTATCTCGGCTTTTTGCTGTAGTGCTTGCGCCCATTTTACAGAAAGTTTCATTCCAGTATCAAAACCTACAAATAAAATGGATAATAATATAAGGTTTATATAGGGCGGTGTTGTAGACATAGGAGTTTCTTCCTTTCCAGTCATTCTTTGTTTTAGGGCTTTGTTAGAATCAGGAAACTGCAGTAAAGCCTCTCCATGTGAGGGAGGTGTTTGTTGCGGATTTAACTGTTTTCGGATGGTTATAGAACCTAGTACGGTTAGTGCAATTAATAGGGTTGCAAAAAGTAGATAAAAAGACGGGCGCGATTTAAACAAAAACAGGGGAATTAAAATATATCTGTTTATGCAAAAGATAATAAACAATGGTAAGTAATCAAACCAAATATTAAAAATTATTTTCCAGTTTATCGTGTCTTTATTAATCCACTGAAAGAATAGTGGTGCGGTAAATAGTAACCCCCAAAAGGATGAAATAAAAATTAACTCAAAACTCTTTGAATTTCGTTTGTCTAAGAACTCCAGATTCATAAATGCTTTTTTTAAGCTCTATTAAGATTCGGTAAAACTGCAAATATTATAGTTAGCATTCAAATATTTTCAATAGAAACACTGTTTGAGTCAATAAAAACTATTTGTCAAATTTTAAGGTGTCCTAAGAAGGGAGGGAATCTATCTCTACAAAAAAACAGTAATTTTTTAAGATAGATAATAGTAAAAACATCATTTAATCCATAATGGGCCGATTAGTTTGGTTAATCGGCTCATTATTTTATGCGTTTTTGAGTCATTTATATAATTAAAAGTCAATTTAAAGTAATTGAACGTATGCTTGAAGAAGGACCAAAAGGATTTGAAGGAGGTCTGACTGCTAAAAAATATTCGGGTTACCTAAACATCTAAACCAACAGCTACAAGGGATTTACAAAAATTAGTGGAGTTAAAAGTTTTCAAAGTTGAAGGAGATGGACGAAATACATCTTATTACATTAATTTTTGAGTATAGGAAGCAAATCAAACTCGATTTAAAAAGTATATTAGCTTCTAATAGAAAAAGCAAATTTGTTAGATAGATACTATAATAATATTAAAAGAAATCAAAAGTTTACACCATTTTTACAGCCCGAAGTCTCTAAGGCACTGTTTTTAAAGGATTGTTACTTATTGTATTGGGTTATGTGAACAACCTTAATTAAAAAATTGTTGTAATTTTTACTTTTTTCTACCGGAGATTTGACTTAAGACACTCATCCTATTGTCTAATATCCTCAAAATCATCTAATCCAATTTTACAATTTTATAACATAAAATTGAACATCAATACAGATTTTGTACAGATTTTCATTTTATGTTTGAAAAACTTTCTTTAACTAATAAAACAAATGAAAAAAACAACTAAACTTACCAAGCATTTAATTTATGGCATATTTCTTTTCATGTCTTTACTATCTTTCCAAAAAGTATCTTCACAAGAAAGAGCCGTAATAAAAGGAATAGTTACAGATACAGAACTAAAAGGACCACTACCCGGAGCAAACATAATTGTTGTTGGAACATCAAATGGTGCTACAACAGATTTTAATGGCGGGTATACGCTTTTTGTTTCTTCTGGTAAATTTGAAATTGAAGTTAGCTACATAGGGAATAAAACGAAAAAAATAACTGTTGAAATTGCTGCAGGGGAAACCAAAACTGTAAATATAGAGTTAGAGCCAGAAGCGATGGCATTAGATCAAGTGGTCTTGACTGGTTCACTTGATGGCCAGCGTAAGGCACTGAATCAACAAAAATCTGCAGATAATTTAAAAAATGTCGTTTCTGCCGATGAAATGGGGAAATTCCCTGATCAGAACTCGGCAGAATCTTTGCAAAGAGTTTCCGGTGTGAATCTACAAAGAGATGAAGGAGATGGGCGTTTTGTTTTAGTACGTGGTTTAGCGCCACAATTTACCAATATTAGTGTTAACGGCGAGCAAATACCATCACCAGAAGGGGGCTTTAGGTCTGTGGCATTAGATGCAATCCCTTCAAACCAATTAGCGTCTTTAGAGGTCAGTAAATCTATTACACCCGATATGGATGGAGATGCTATTGGAGGATCGATCAACTTAACCACCCCTATGGCTACCAAAAGAAAATTAACCATTAGTGGGGCGGCGGCTTTAGAGTATAATGATGGCTCTGAAAAAACAACGGGTCAAGGTAATATATCTGTAAGTAAACGATCTGAAAATGGTAAATTTGGTTTTATAGTAAATGGTAGTTATGCCGGTAGCCAAAAGGCTACTGATAGATATGGATTTGATGGTTGGGGTGATGCTGGTACTAATGATGTTGAGCAAGTAGAAATTTCAGATTACGAAATTGAAAGAAACCGCTATGGGGCAAGTACGACTTTAGATTATAAAGGAGAGAAAACGAACGTTTATGCCCGAGTGTTATATAGTGAATTAAAGGAGGTTGAATTACGGCGTAGAATAGTCTTAGAAGCCCAAGAAGATGAAGGCGATATAGAATATGTTTATTCTAAAGAGCTTAAAGACAGGCAAGAAAACCAAGGGATATTTAGCTTGAATTTAGGAGGGGTTACAATATCTCCCAATGTGAAATTTGATTATGAATTTTCATATTCGGAAGCATGGCAAGACACTCCGAGAAACAATCAATATGTATTCGAAAACGAAGGCTCTGCTTTTGAATTTGATTTGTCAGACAGATTAAGCCCGAAACTAATTAGTTTTGATGGGTCACCAGCGAGTAGTAATCCACTGACAGACAATAGTATATTAGAATTTAAAGAAATGGAACAAGAAAGCACCAGAGCAGATGACAGAAACATTACACTAAAAACGAATATAGCGATGCCTTTTAAAGTTTCTGATAACACAGGCGAAATAAAGTTTGGCGGTAAAATGCGTTTTAAAGACAAAGAGTTTGATGTGAGATCTTTCAGTTTATATGAGTACGATGGTGATTTAACATTAAATAACTTTTCAGATGGCTTTGTTGGTAATGGATTTATGGACAACGAATTTAATACGACATTGGGAGCATTTCCTTCTCCAAGTGCCTTTAGTAGTTTCTTTAATTCAAATTTTAGTGATTTTGAAGAAGACACTGCCGCGTCAATTGAAGAGACTATTTCTCAAGAATACATTGTCTCTGAAGATGTATATTCAACTTATGCTATGGGTAAAATTAATTTTGGTAAATTAATGTTACTTAGTGGATTGAGATACGAATTAACAAAATTCAGATACGCGTCAGGAATATATGACGAAGAGGAGGAAGCTGCAATTAAAACAAACGGTACTTCAAAATATGATTACTTGTTACCAATGGTGCATTTAAAATACAACTTTAGTGATAACACCATTTTAAGAGCATCAGCAACACAAAGTTATTCTCGACCAAACTTTCAAGATTTAGCACAAGGAGCCGTATTTAACTCCGCAGATTTGGAAGCTTCAATTTCAAATCCAGACCTTGTCCCAGTAGAAGCCATTAATTTAGACTTATTTGGAGAACACTATTTTGGCACAATAGGTCTGTTAAGTGGTGGTGTGTTTTATAAAAAACTTGACAATTTTATATACCAAACGACCATCGACCGAACATTTAGAGGCATACCAGATGTAGAAGTTACACAAGCTGTTAATGGAGATACTGCTGATTTATTAGGTTTTGAAATAGGTTATCAACAAAAACTGACTTTTCTACCAGGATTTTTAAAAGGCTTTGTAGTATATGCCAATTATACGTATACAGAATCTAAAGCAGAAGTTACAAATTTTACCGAAAGTGATGAGGAAGCTGTAGAGATTGATTTGCCAGGGCAAGCTAAACATATCGGTAATGCGGCTTTAGGCTATAACAAGGGTGGGTTTGATGCAAGGCTATCACTAAATTTTAATGGAGCTTTCACAAGCGAATTTGATGGCGGTGATGCAATTCGAATAGACAATAGAGTTCAAATTGATTTTTCAGCAAGTCAAACCTTTGCTAAAAAACGTATGACTGTCTATATGGAACTTGTTAACTTAAACGACGAAAATCAAATTGAGCTTTATAACAATTTGGCAACTCCAAAAGAAAGACAACGTTATGGTAGTTGGGGAAGACTCGGGGTAAGATTCAATTTTTAATTAATTGTTTGGTTTGAACCTTTAGAATTTTCAATAATGAGATACATCAAAAAAAGTTTAATTGTACTTTCACTAATAAGTGTTTTGGGAGTTGCTATTAGTTGCTCTTCTTTAAGAGAGGTTCAAGTAAATTCTTCTAAATTAAGTGAGAGTGTTTATGCTGTAACAGATAGCTTAGTTGTTTGGGATGATGCACTCCATTTTTTAGTCATTGGAGATTGGGGAAGAAAAGGAGACTACCATCAACAAGATGTGGCCAACAGAATGGACGAAGCAGCTAAACGGATGGATGCCGAATTTGTTATAGCATTAGGAGATAATTTCTATCCAAATGGTGTAGCAAGTATTGATGACCCTAACTGGATGTTTTCTTATGAAAATGTTTATAAAGGGTATCATCTTGAAATCCCTTGGCATGTAGTTTTGGGTAATCATGATTACAGAGGAAACCCTCAGGCACAAGTAGATTATACCAATAAAAGTCAACGATGGAATATGCCATCACGATATTTTGACTATGAGTTTACAGATGAAGAAACAGGATTATATGTTCATTTTTTATTTTTGGACACATGTCCACTTGAAAAGAAATATTATACTGAAGATGCCTATGCTAATGTTAAGACTCAAGATTCTACGAAACAGATAAAATGGTTGGACAGTCTTATGATCTCCAAGCCAAAAGCAGATTGGACTATTTTTTCAGGTCATCATCCATTATATTCTGGAGGAAAACGGATTGAGGACACAGAACAAATAAGAAATTCACTCCAGCCCATTTTAAAGAGGAGCAACGCCGATGTTTATTTTGCAGGGCATGAGCACGATTTACAATATATTAAGCCTGAAGGCAGGACCCATCATTTTATTTCCGGTGCAGGTTCAGAAGTTAGAAGAACAGGAATGATAGAAGGTATGTCAAAATTTGCAGCTTCTGTTCAGGGCTTTATGGCGGTTTCAATAACTAAAGAACACATGTTGGTGCAGGTCATAAATTATAAAGGAAATATAATTTACACCACTGAAATTAAAAAAGAATAAAGATTGATTATTTGAGTTTGCAATTAAGAGGTTAGATGTGTGTCTAACCTTTTTTTTCTTTTCTTATTGCTTATAAAGGTCGAAATATTTTAATATCTTTCTGATAAACATATCATTAAAAAACAGGAGTTAATACAGACTACAATGAAACTATTAATTATAGAAGATGAGCAGGAAGTTCAAGATGATTTAATTGAATTTCTTAAAGGGGAAAAATTTTTATGTGAGGCTGTATCCACTGCATCTATTGCCAAAGAAAAAGTATATATGCATGATTATGATGCCATCATTTTAGATATAGGTCTTCCAGATGGCAGCGGACTTGAGGTTTTAGAATATCTAAAAAAAATAAATAAAGACACCGGGGTCATTATTTTAAGCGCTCGTGGTTCAATAGATGATAAAATTTCGGGTTTAAATCTTGGAGCTGATGACTATCTTACAAAACCTTTCGATTTTAACGAATTGAATGCAAGAATAAAATCAATAATTAGAAGGAAACACTTTCATGGAAGTAATAATATAGATTTTGGAGATATTGTAATAAATACAGACTCGCATGAAGTTAACGTAAACAATCAATTAATTATCCTAACCCAAAAAGAATATCAATTGTTACTTTTTTTAATCAGTAATGAAAACCGGGTCATAACAAAAGAGTCAATTGTTGAACATTTATGGGGAGATGATACAGACATGTTCGATTCTTTCGATTTCATTTATAGCCACATAAAAAACTTGAGAAAGAAAATTGTCAATGCTGGCGGTAACGATTACCTCTCCACAATTTATGGCGTGGGGTATAAATTCCAAAGAACTTGAAATTATTAGTTAAAACATCATTGTATTATGCCATCGCTTCGTTACTATTCTTTACCGTAGCCGGTTTTATTATTCTCTTTAACTTTAATGATGTTATTGATAATGATATAAATGACTTTCTTATCAATAGAGAAGAAATTGCTACCACACAAATTGTCAATGATATTCCTGTTGCAGCATTGAACAACTATGAGCAAATAATCAAGATTGTAAAGAACAAAAAAGAAATTGACAATTTAATATTCAAAGACACTATAGTATATGATATTATAGATGATGCATTCCATTCGTACAGAAAATTGAATGTCATTCGAAAAATAGGACCCACCTTTTACGACATTACCATATTCAAGTCATTAATAGAATCAAACCTGTTGATAACTGAGATACTAAAACCGATGTTATTCGTTTTTTTAGGGCTTCTTATATTTCTTATTCTTGGTAACTTGATTATTTCAAGAGGTTTATGGAAACCATTTAAAAAGACACTTATCACTTTAGAAAATTATGAATTAGGAAGCACAAAATCTATAGAATTCAGTGAGACAAAAACGCAAGAATTTAATCAGCTAAATACTATGTTAAATAGTATGATAAAGAAAATTCACTATGATTATTTGAACCTTAAAGAATTTACCGAGAATGCCGCACACGAAATCCAAACACCTTTAGCCATTATTCGCAATAAATGTGAAATATTATTACAGTCGGAAAAACTTAGCGACAATGAATTGAAGCACACTAAATCCATATACAATAGTTGCTTAAGATTGTCAAAAATAAACCATGGCCTTACATTGCTTGCCAAGATTGAATCTGGTGCTTATGATAATTCAAATAAAATAAATATTACAAATGTATTAAAGAATCAAGTTGAACATTATATAGAAGCTGTTGAACTCAACCAGCTATCTATTAAAACAGAATTAAAACAACAAATACATTTTAATATTAACCCAGATCTCATAGAGATTTTAATATCAAATTTGATAAGAAACGCCATTAAACATAATATTTCAAATGGCTCAATACAGATTATAACCTCAAAAAATAGTATCAGATTTTCAAATAGCGGTAATAAATCTCAGATTGATACTAATCAATTTAAAAGGTTTAATAAATCAAATAAGAATTCTTTAGGTTTAGGTCTCTCTATCATCAGCAAAATTTGTTTATTAAATAATATTCAGCTTAAATATACCTATGAGAACGGCTTACATAATTTTGACTTGAATTTTTAATTTTCAAGACAGATTATCTACAGATTTAACCTATAGTTTTACATAATCACAAAATAAATGAAGCAGTTAATTTCAATAATAGTAATAGGGTTCATGTTTTGTTCATGTAATGAACAAACATTGCCAAGAGCGGTTCAAATTCAATTCTTAGAATTAGAGCCATCAGCCCACAATATAGATTGGAGTTTAAATAAACATTTATATAGAGCGTATTACACGCTAGATGAACACAAATACACGTCTTATTTTGATAAAGACGGAAACTGGCTAGAAACTGAATCTGAAATTGATAGAAGTGAACTTCCAGTAGAGATTTTAAACACAGTAACTGAAAAATTAAACGATTATACAATTATCGATATTGAGCTAGTAAAAACAGCGGATAATAAAATATTGTACGAAATAGACCTTCAGAAAGGTGATAAAATTTACGATATACTTTTTAACGAAGCAGGAAAAATTTTAAGAAAGAAGATTTAACATTATGAGAAGAACACATCCAACAAACAGTTTTTTAAGTTTAATAAGCGTATTGTTAATAAGCGCTTGTGGATCAAAACCAACAATTTCAGAGAATGCTATAAAACCTAAAATCATTACACAGGCTGTAAAACATGATACTGATGATCCAGCCATTTGGGTAAATGAAAAAGACCCTTCCAAAAGTTTAATACTTGGGACCGATAAAAATGAGGACGGTGCCTTATATGTTTTCGATTTAAAAGGGAACATCATTGAAGATAAGACGGTTAGAGGTTTAAAACGACCAAACAATGTTGACATTGAGGAGTTTGAAATGGGCGATGAAGAATTCTCCATTGCTGTGGTTACAGAAAGGTTAACGAATAAACTTAGGATTTTCAGGCTACCGGAAATGACGCCGATTGATAACGGTGGTATCGAAGTTTTCGTAGGAGAAGAACAACGAGACCCAATGGGAATCTCATTGTATAAAAATGCCGACGACAATGTATATGCATTTGTTGGGAGAAAATCTGGACCTAAGGATGGTTATATTTGGCAATATCTACTAAAAGGAGATGATAAAGGAAACATTGTTGCGGAAAAAGTAAGAGCCTTTGGTAAATATAGTGGAATTAAGGAAGTTGAAGCAATAGTTGTAGATGATGATTTAGGTTATGTGTATTATTCTGATGAAGGTGTAGGTGTACGAAAATATTATGCTGATATAGATAAAGGTGATGAAGAACTCGCTCTTTTTGCAACGGAAGGCTTTACTAAAGATCATGAAGGTTTAAGTATATACCCAACAGACGTTGGTACGGGTTATATTATAGTTTCAGATCAAAGTGCCAATAAATTTCAATTATTTTCAAGAGAAGGAACCAAAGAAAATCCTCATAGTCATAAATTAATAAAATCTATTGATGTTTCAACGAATAATAGTGATGGGTCTGAAGTAACAAATGCTTCATTGGGAGATTTATTTCCTAAAGGAATGTTCGTCGCAATGTCTGACGATAAAACCTTTCAGTTATATGCTTGGGAAGATATTGCTGGAGACGATTTAATTATTGCTCCCGATGGTTTACCAGAGCATACTAAAAATGCCATCCAACCAAAATATATTACAGATAAAGTGGTGTTCGATTCTGATGATCCGGCAATTTGGATTAATAAAAATGATCCCTCAAAAAGTATCATTTTAGGTACAGATAAAGAAGATGGTGGTGGCTTATACGCTTTCGATTTACAAGGAAAAATTATTAAAGATAAATGTGTGCTTAACCTTGATAGACCAAACAATGTTGATATTGCTTATGATTTTAATTTAGGAGGAAAAAAGGTTGATATAGCCGTAACCACTGAAAGAAGTAAAAACCAACTACGTGTATTTAGTTTACCAGATATGAAACCGATAGATGGCGGCGGGCTACCAGTGTTTGTTGATAGAGATATAAAGGACCCGATGGGAATTGCACTATATACCAATCCAAAAGACGGCGCTATTTATGCCATTGTCGGTCCAAAAGATGGTCCATCTACAGGATATTTAACACAATATAGAATAGATAATGCAGGCAGAGGGAACGTTAAGTTAACTAAAATACGAGATTTTGGAAACTATAGTGGTGTTAAGGAAATTGAAGCTATAGCTGTAGATAATGAATTAGGTTATGTGTATTATTCTGATGAAGCATTTGGAGTTCGAAAATATTATGCAGACCCTGCTAAAGGTGATGAGGAACTGGCTTTATTTGGTACTAAAGATTTTGGTAGAGATATTGAAGGGATTAGTATCTACAAAATGGATGATGGTACCGGTTATATTTTAATATCAGATCAACAACAAAATACATTTAATGTGTTTCCTCGTGAAGGTTCCCAAGATGATCCACATAATCATAAATTAATAAAATCTATTGAATTAATGACTCTGGAAAGTGATGGTTCTGAGGTGACTTCGGTTAACCTAGGTCCAGAATATCCAAGTGGTATGTTTGTAGGAATGTCTACAGATAAAACATATCATATTTATGATTGGAGAGATATTGCAGGAAACGATTTAAAATCAAGATAATCAGTTGGGGGGTTCCCCCATTAAAAACAATTTAAATTATGCGTATTATTTATAGATACACAGTTATAGTATTAATACTTTTTTGCTTTAACCCTAACGGTTTTGCGCAAAGTCAATCATCTGAGGAGAAAACAAAGTTAGTTGTAGGTATTATTGTCGATCAAATGAGAGCGGAATATTTATATAGATTTCAAGATAAATTTTCTAATGATGGATTTAAACGATTGATGAATGAAGGGTTTAATTTTAAAAATACACATTACAATTACATTCCAACCAAAACAGCTCCAGGGCATGCATCTGTATATACAGGAACAACCCCTAAATACCATGGTATTATAGCTAATTCATGGTATGATAGAGTATTAAAAAAGGAAGTTAATAATGTTGATGACTATAGTACGCATGCAATTGGTGGTACCGAGTCTAGCGGACAACGTTCACCTCATAAAATGTTAGCAACAACAATTACTGATGAATTGCAATTATCAAACATAGGTAGATCTAAAGTTATCAGTATTTCTTTAAAAGACAGAGGTGCTATTTTACCAGGAGGCCATATGTCAGATGGTTCCTACTGGTATGATACTTCTACGGGAAATTTTATTACGAGTAGCTATTTTAAAAAAGAACTTCCTATATGGGTTGAAAAATTCAATAAACAGGGGCATGTAAAATCATTATTAAAAAATGGTTGGCATACGTTAGTACCAATTGAGACCTATAAAGAAAGTACTACAGATGAACAAGCTTATGAGAAAGTCTTTGATCATAAGACTAACGCCTCTTTCCCCTATGAATTTAAAGGACTATCGAATAAAGATCAATATGAAATATTTCAGGAAACACCTTTTGGAAATACAATAGTGGCAATGATGGCTTATGAAGCACTTGAAAACGAGAAATTAGGACAAAGCACAGAAACAGATTTTTTAGCCATTAGCTTTTCAAGTACAGATAAAGTAGGGCATGCATTTGGACCATATTCCATTGAAGTAGAAGATACTTATTTAAGATTAGATCAAGATATCGCTTCATTATTAGATGACTTGGATAAACAGGTAGGTAAAGGAAATTACACTGTGTTTTTAACAGCAGATCATGCCGCAACAGATGTACCCCAATATTTAATTAATAATAAAATACCTGCAGGTTATATTGATACAGATATTATGTTGAACAAAGTTAATACACGTTTAGCGGAAGTTTTTAAAGTGAATAATTTGATAGAAATCATGTCCAACGGGCAGTTGTATTTCGATTTAGAAGCTATAAAAACAAATGGACTTGATTTTAATAAAGTTTTAGAAGAAAGCAAAAAAGAACTATTAACCATGGAAGGTGTGTTTCAAGTATTATTGCGACCCGATCTTGAAAAAATGGAGTTTTCAAATGAACATAAGGGGATGGTACAGCGTGGTTTTCATTTAAAACGATCAGGAGACATTGTGGTTTTATTTGACCCTTCTTGGACTGAAAAAAGGGAATATGGTACAGAACATAGTACGGGTTATAGCTATGATACTCACGTACCATTATTATGGTATGGGCATGGAATTCGAAAAGGGTTTTCTGTAAAAAAATATAGTATAACTGATATAGCGCCTACATTATCTATGTTATTAAACATTAAATTCCCTAATGCTTGTACAGGTGAACCTATTACCGAATTATTTGAAAATTAAATGAGAGTATCAGCAAAGTATTTATTTGAAAAGGCATACGGTAAATTCTGTATTCCAGCAATAAATATTTCAAACCCAGAACAAGTACATGGATTGTTTTCTGCAGCTCAAAAGTTTCAGGCACCTTTTATTGTGCAAACAACACCGGCAGCTAGAGAATATGCACATCCAACAATGCTGTTAAATTATATAAAAGCCGCTGCGAAAATATATCCAGATGTGGTATATGCAGTCCATATAGATCATGGATTTGAGTCTCATATATATGATGCAATTAATTCGGGGGAATACACATCTGTAATGATCGATGCATCACATGACACAATAGAAAAAAATATCGAGCGTACAAAAGCAATTATTGCATTAGCACATCCAAAAAATATATCTGTAGAAGCAGAATTAGGGGTATTAAGCGGTGTTGAGGATGATCTGGATATTGACGAGGAAAACGCGCTATATACAGACCCTTCTGATGTTGAATATTTTGTAAAAAAAACAAATTGCGATAGTCTAGCAGTTGCTGTAGGTACAAGTCACGGAGCTTATAAGTTTTCTGGAGGCAAAGGGTTGAGGTTTGATTTGTTAGAAGAAATACAAATCAAACTACCAAAATTCCCAATAGTATTACATGGTGCTTCAACGGTAGATTTAGAAGAGGTGAAAAGGATAAATAATGCTGGTGGAGGTTTGCAAAATAATGCTAAAGGTGTAAGTGAAGACGAAGTGAAAAGAGCCATTTCTTATGGTGTCTGTAAATTAAATATTGCTACAGATTTAAGATTGTTATGGCTACGTATTTTTAGAGAATTTTTTAGAGATCATAATGGGGAATGGGATCATTTGAAACCAGGAAAACAATACATGCAGGAAATAGAGCATCTTTTAGAACAAAAATTTAAAATGCTGGGAAATAAAGGAAAAGCTCATTTATACAAATAATTAAGAATAAAAAAATGATAAAACTTGGAATAGCACCGATAGGCTGGACAAACGACGATATGCCTGAATTAGGAGGTGATATCACCTTTGAGCAATGCATTAGCGAAATGGCTCTAGCTGGTTATGCAGGTTGTGAAGTTGGCAATAAATACCCAACCCACGATCGGGTATTATTAAAGGACTATTTAGATATCAGAGGACTTACAATTTGCAACCAATGGTTTAGTTACGAGTTTAGTACAAAACCCTTTGAAGACGTGAAGGATGCTTTTATAAAACAAGCAGATTTTTTGAGTTATATGGGTGCTAAAGTCATTGGGGGCGCCGAATGCGGGAATACCATTCATGGTAATTATTACATGCCATTAACGAATCGAAAAACTGCAACAAACAAAGATTGGTCTGCCTTAACAAAAGGACTGAATGAATTAGGGAAAGTAGCCCATGATAACTTTGGAATGAAACTTTCTTATCATCATCACATGGGAACCATGGTAGAAAGTATGGATGAGGTAGATCGCTTATTAAATGAGACTGACGAACGTTATGTATCACTAAATTATGATTGCGGACATTTCTATTTTGCCAATGAAGATCCTCATGCTGCTTTAAAAAAATTCATGTCAAGAACATCACATATTCATTTAAAAGATGTAAGAAATAGCGTGAAAGAACGTGCGTATAAAGACCAGTTAAGTTTTCTAAAAGCAGTTAAACTTGGCGTTTATACTGTGCCAGGTGATGGCGATTTAGATTTAAAACCTATAGCAGATACAATCCATAAAAGTAATTATAAAGGATGGGTTGTTGTTGAAGCAGAACAAGATCCTTCTATTGCAAACCCTTTTGAATATGCGAAAAAAGGATATGAGTATTTAACAAAAGAGTTGAAATTCTAAAATGAAAAAATTAAACATAGGTATCGTAGGGTTAGGAAGGTTAGGTAAGGATTATGCTAAAAACATAGCATTTTCTGTATTGAATGCCAACCTTATCGCAGCCTGTAGCTTATTGGATGAAGAATTGGAGTATGCTAAAAATGTTTTAGGGGTACAAAATCTATATCGATCCTATGAAGAAATGCTTACCAATTCTCAAATGGATGCGGTTGTAATCGTAACGCCCACAAACCACCATGCAGATCAGATAATTAAAGCTGTAGAGGCTGGGTATCATGTGTTTTGTGAAAAGCCTTTGGCAATCAATTTAGAGGATTGCTATAGGGTTGAACAGGTTGTTGAAGCGTATCCAAAATTGATTACAATGCTTGGTTTTGTAAGACGGTACGACACAAGTTATGCAGATGCCAAAAAAAAGTTGAACGAAGGTTTGGTTGGAAAACCATTCTTTGTGCGTTCACAAACTGTAGATAAAGACGTATTTGCGCCATTTCAAATTGAATTTTGCACCACAGGCGGCGGTATTTTCCATGATTTTAATGTACATGATATTGATTTGGTTCATTGGTATTTAGAAGCAAATATTACAAAAGTATGGTCGCTTGGCGGAGCCTATAGATTTAAAGAATTTGAAGAAGCTGGTGACGCTGATAATACATTTGCAATGTGCGAATTGGACAATGGTACCACGGCAATTCTAGGAGCGTCTCGAGTATCATCTTTTGGGCATAATACCTTAACAGAGATTTTAGCTACAGAGGGGAATTTGAAAATTGGAGATCCACCATTAAAAAACAGAGTGCAGATATCAGATAAATATGGTGTAAGACAGGAGTGTGTTGAAACCTTTTTTGAACGTTTTAAAAATGCATTCTTATTACAAATTCAAGATTTTGTTGATTGTGTTTTAGAAAATAGACAACCAGAATTAACTATGCAAAATGCAACAAAAGCAACTTTAGTCGCGACCGCATTAACAAAATCCTTTAAAGAAAATAAACTAATTCGGATACAAGATTTAGTATCTAAAAAACAGATTTAAAATGAAACTATTAATAAAACCTCAAAAAGAGTTCGGTATATATCAAAGTATAACCCCCGAAAATGCAAATTGGACATGGTTAAATTTTGAGGCACGTCTTATGAGAAAAGACGAACAATGGTCGTTTAATACCGGGGTTAATGAATTAGTGATTGTACTCTTAAGTGGTAATTTTAAGGTTGAAAGTAATAAAGGAACTTGGAAAACTATAAATGGAAGAAAGGATGTTTTTAGCGGCGTAGCCCATACGCTCTATTTATCTAGAAACACAAAATTCACATTAACAGCCCAAAGTGATATTTTAGACATAGGATACGGTTGGTGTCTCGCAGATAAGGATTTTGAACCAAAATTTGTAACCCCAGAAGAAACACCAGTTGTGATTTTTGGTGGTGATAATGCGACGCGTCAATTTAATGATTTAGTGCCACCAGGTTTTGGATGCAGTCGTATAGTTGTTAGGGAAGTTTATACGCCATCTGGGAATTGGAGTTCTTTTCCTGCACATAAACATGATGAAAGAAAACTTGATGATTTAGGAAATGTACTGGAGCCTATTCAAGAAGAAACCTATTTCTATAAGTTTGAAAAAGTCGGAGCATATGCCATACAGCAAGTTTATACAGAAGATAGAGCTTTAGATGAAATAGTAAAAGCCAAACACAACAATGTTGTAATGATTCCAAAGGGATTTCACCCTGTTGTTGCTGCCCACGGATTTAATTGTTATTACCTTAATTTTTTAGCAGGAACAGATCAGTGTTTAGCAAATACTACCGATCCTGATCACGAATGGATTTATGATTCTTGGACATCTCAAGACCCAAGGCTACCGTTAGTAACGGCAGACATGAACAAATAAAATTTATAAAAAAACTATAAATAAGATATGAAAAAGTATGACGTCATAACTTTCGGAAGGTCTTCAATCGATTTATATTCACAAAATATTGGAGCTCCTTTTAATGAAATAAAAGGATTTGATGCCTTTGTAGGTGGCTCGCCATTGAACATTGCAGTTGCTTGTGCTAGATTAGGAGTTAAAACGAGTTTGCTGACAGCTGTTGGTAATGATAAAGTAGGAGAGTTTATTGTTGATTTTTTAAATAGAGAAAAAGTCGGTACACATTGCATTCCAATAAAAAATAATTCAAGAAGTAGTGCGGTGGTTCTAGGAATTGAACCTCCTGATAAATTTCCATTGGTCTATTACCGAGATAATGCAGCAGACAGTCAAGTAAATATTGACGATGTCCAGAATGCCAATATTCAAGATTATAAAGTTTTGTTGATTAACGGCACCGCTTTAAATATTGAACCCTCTAGAAGTGCTACATTTTATGCTACTGAAATAGCCAAAAAAAAGAATGTTGATGTTGTATTGGACTTAGATTTTAGAGCCGATCAATGGCATGATTACAGAGCATTTGGTTTAACGGTAAGAGCCATTCTTCCCAAAGTAAAAATAGCCATTGGTACTGAAGAAGAAATCTTGGCAGCTACTTTAAGTGATGCGTCTCAAGTCTCAATAAAAGACCAACAGATTTCCGCTCCAGAAATCACAGGCGATATAGAAGGGTCTATCAAACAATTATTATCATCCGGAATAGAAATATTGTTGGTAAAAAGAGGGCCAGATGGTGTTAGTATTTATAAAGATGATGGTTCGAGAGAGGATGTCCCGGGTTTCATTGTTGATGTATTAAATGTTTTAGGCGCTGGAGATGCTTTTGCTGGAGGTTTTTTATACGGGTTTTTACAAGGATGGAGTTTATATAAATCTTGTCGAATGGGAAATGCTAGTGGCGCTCAAGTGGTGACCAAAAAAGGCTGCGCAAATTTTATGCCTACGTTAAATGAATCTTTAAAGTTTATTGAAGATAGAGGAGGTTTTTAAATTAAATCAAAATGAAAACAAAAAAACTAACCGTAGCACAGGCTACCATCGAATTCCTAAAAAATCAGCATGTAAAAAGGGATGGTGTTGAAATGTCATTTTTTGCAGGTTGTTTCGGAATTTTTGGACATGGCAACGTGGCAGGATTAGGAGAAGCTTTAAAACATAATCCAGACTTCAAATATTATCAATGCAGAAATGAACAAGCCATGGTGCATACAGCTGCTGCATATGCCAAAATGAAAAATCGCATGCAAACCTTTGTGTGCACAACTTCTATTGGTCCAGGAGCAACAAATATGATAACTGCTGCTGCTGGAGCCACCATCAACAGATTGCCAGTGTTATTATTGCCAGGAGATTTTTTCTCGAAGCGTACAGCATCGCCTTTACTGCAACAACTTGAAAGTAGTTTTTCTCAAGATATTTCTGCGAACGATTGTTTTAAGCCCATTTCAAAATATTGGGATCGCATTAACAGACCGGAACAATTAGCATCTGCGTTATTGGAAGCCATGCGAGTGCTGACTTCACCTGCTGAAACAGGTGCTGTAACATTGGCATTACCACATGATGTTCAAACGGAGGCTTATGATTTTCCTTCAGAATTATTCGAAAAGAGAGTATGGTATATTCCACGCCCAACTCCAGATAAATATTTAATAAGTAAAGCCGTTGAGGTTATACAGAATGCAAAAAAACCCATGCTTATTGCGGGTGGCGGCGTCTTATATTCTGAAGCCGAAAACATCTTAAAAGAATTTGCTGAAAGCACAGGCATACCTGTGGCAGAAACCTATGCGGGCAAAGGAACATTGCACTATCAGCACCCATTAAATTTAGGGGCTGTAGGAGGCACAGGCACAAAAGGCGCCAATGAGATAGCAGCCGAAGCGGATGTTGTTATTGGCGTTGGAACACGTTATGGGGATTTTATGTCTGCATCAAAATCCGCATGGCAAAACCCAGATGTTACTTTCATCAATATAAATATTGCCGAAATGGACGCCTTTAAACATAGTGCCATTCCATTACAAGGTGATGCCAAAGCAACTTTAGAAATTCTACAAGAAGCTTTGAGAAATTATAAAACGGACGCTTCATATACAGAACGCGTGAAAACGTATAATGAGGAATGGGATAAAATTGTAACAGCAGCCTACGAACCTGTAGATGAAAATCATCCTGTACAATCAGAATATATAGGGGCGTTAAACAATTTTGTTGATGACAAAGATGTCGTCTTATGTGCTGCAGGCAGTTTGCCAGGCGATCTGCATAAGTTATGGCGAACGAAGAATCCAAAAGGCTTTCATTTAGAATATGGGAATTCTTGTATGGGATACGAAATTCCTGGAGGATTAGGTGTAAAAATGGCCGATCCTGATAGAGAAGTTTATGTCATGTGTGGTGATGCTACGTATTTAATGTTGCCATCAGATTTGGTGACGACAATACAAGAAGGTTATAAAATCACCATGATTCTAATCAATAATGACGGTTATGCCAGTATTGGTGGTCTTTCAAATCATGTTGGAGGTGAAGGATTCGGAACCCATTTTAAATACAGAAATAAAGAAACAGGACAGTTGGATGGTGATTTCTTACCAGTTGATTTAGCCAAAAATGCCGAAAGTCTTGGAGCTATTGTATATAAACCAAAAGGAATTGAAGAATACAAAGAAGCTTTAGCGAAAGCAAAAACCAATGACAGAACTACGGTCATTTACGTGGAGACTATTCGCGATAGAAAATTAGCTGGTTACGCGTACTCATGGTGGGAAGTTCCTATTCCTGAAGTCTCGATATCTGAGGATATTCAAAAAGTAAGACAACAGTACGTAGAAGACAAAAAACGTCAAAAACAATATATTAAACCTAATAAATATTAAAAAGATGGATGTATTAAAAAATTATGTAAATGGTGAATGGACATCTAGCAAATCTACAGAAGCAGTAGATGTACACAACCCTGCCAATCAAGAAGTAATTAGTAAAGTGCCTTTTGGTGAAGCAACAGCACAAGATATGAATAACGCTATTGAATTAGCTCATCAAGCTTATTTAGAGTGGAAAGAGGTGCCTACCATGCAACGTATACAGCCTTTATTTAAGCTTAAAACACTATTAGAAAATCATAAAGAAGAAATCGCAAAATTAATTACTGAAGAATGCGGTAAAACATACGGAGAATCTTTAGGAGAATTACAACGCGCTATAGAAAATGTAGAAGTAGCCTGTGGAACACATGTCATGATGCAGTCAGAATTTTCAGAGAATATCGCCAGTGGTATTGATGAATTTATGATACGCCAACCTTTAGGAGTTTCAGGGTGTATCACACCTTTTAATTTTCCAGGTATGATACCGTTTTGGTTTCTACCATATGCTATAGCTACAGGAAATGCATTTGTAATTAAGCCATCTGAAAAGGTGCCATTGACAATGCAATATGTATTTGATTTGATTGATAAAGAAATGGATTTACCAAAAGGGCTATTAAGTTTAGTTCATGGAGGAAAAGATGCTGTAGATGCGATGTTGCAACACCCAAAAGTAAAAACAATCAGCTTTGTAGGTTCTACAAATGTTGCAAGGTATATCTATTCAGAAGGTACAAAATACGGGAAAAGAGTACAAGCACAAGGAGGCGCAAAAAACCCTGTGGTCATTATGCCAGATGCGGATATAGAAATGACCACCAAAATCATTATCGATTCAGTATATGGTTGCGCAGGACAACGTTGTTTGGCAGCTTCGGTAATTATTCCTATTGGTGATCAGGGACGATTTAAAGAATCGTTGGTAGAAGCAGCCAAAGTTCATACTGTGGGTTATGGAATGGACGAATCAATTAAAATGGGTCCTGTAATTACACCCGAGAGTAAAACAAGAATAGAACAGTTAATAGGAAAGGGTGTAGATGAAGGCGCAAAATTATTGTTAGATGGAAGAAATCATAAAATTGATGGACTTGAAAAAGGAAATTTTATTGCACCAACTATTTTAAGTGATGTACCCATAGAAGGTAAAATTATTGGAACTGAAATTTTTGGACCCGTTATGAGTTTGGTTGATTTTAATGAATTAGATACGGCAATAGATTTTATTAATAAAGGAAGATATGGAAATATGGCTTGTATTTTTACTCAAGATGGATTATCAGCTCGTAAGTTCCGAAGCGAAACAATGGCAGGCAATATAGGCATAAATATAGGTGTGGCTGCACCTGTAGCAATGTTTCCTTTTTCTGGTTGGAAGGAATCTTTTTTTGGAGATTTACACGGTCAAGGACGTCATGCAATCGAATTCTTCACACAAACAAAAGTAGTAATTGAACGTTGGCCAAAAAATTGGTCCCGTCAGTTTTAATCTTAAAATAAATATCTAAAAGATGAACAAAATTAAGTTCGGTATTGCTGGGGTTGGCAGAATGGGAAGCATCCATTTAGAAAATTTGGTTACCAAGTTTCAAGATGCAGAAGTTGTTGCTATTTCAGACATAAACCCAAATACAAATGCTCTAGCTCAACAATTTGGAGTATCAAAAGTGTATATACAGTTTGAAGATTTGGTAAACGACAAAGAGGTTGAAGCTGTGGTAATTTGTTCTCCAACAGATTTTCACGCGAATCATATAATACTTGCAGCAAAAGCAGGAAAACAAATCTTTTGTGAAAAACCAATGGATTTGTCTTTAGAAACTGTAAAAGAAGTTTTAGACATTGTTGAAGAAGCAGGCGTAAAATTAATGATTGCTTTCAATAGACGTTTTGACCCCAATTTCACTAAAGTACAGCAAATGGTTTCCCAAGGAAAAGTAGGAAAACCACTAGTTGTTAAAATCACAAGTAGAGACCCAGGGCCACCACCAATTAGCTATATAAAAAGTTCAGGCGGTCTGTTTTTAGATATGGCAATTCACGATTTTGATATGGCGAGGTTTGTGGTAAATCAAGAAGTGGAAGAGGTGTATGCAACAGGAGCTGTTTTTGTCGATCCTGAAATTGGAAAGGCTGGTGATATAGATACTGCGGTGACAACACTTACGTTCAAAAACGGAACCATCGCAGTTATAGACAATTGTAGAAAAGCCGCTTATGGCTATGACCAAAGGCTTGAAGTTTTAGGGGAAAGCGGTATGTGTGGTTCAGAGAATAAATTACACGATAATCATTTTTATTATGATGCGAACGGCATTCATGGTGCATTGCCATTAGATTTTTTTATGGATAGATATGCCGACTCTTATTTTAACGAAATGAAGGCCTTTATTGAATGTCTTAAAGTGGATAAAACACCTCCAACGACGGGGCATGATGGCATCATGTCTTTGGCTATTGGATTAGCTGCAAAAAAATCACTTCAAGAAAACAGAGTGGTTAAACTGTCTGAAATATTATAACCACATAAACTATTAACTATGTATACTGTTATTTCTTTTGTAGCGTTCACGGCTTTTGTGGCTATATATTCTTGGTACAAACTTCGAAAAGAAGATTTAAGCTCACAAGATGGTTATTTTCTTGGTGGAAGAAGTTTAACAGGTGTGGTAATAGCTGGTTCAATGTTGCTTACAAATATTTCAACAGAGCATCTGATAGGTATGAATGGAGCTTCTTATAAAAATGGTTTTATCGTCATTGCATGGGAAGTGACATCAGCATTGGCTTTGGTTGCAGCAGCGATATATTTTGTTCCAAGATATTTAAAAATGGGATTGACGACTATCCCGCAATTTCTTGAAGAACGATTTGATGGGACAACCAGAACCTTGGTCGCCTTATTTTTAATGGTTTCATTCGTTGTGACCTTGTTGCCAATTGTATTGTACACCGGTGCAATTAATTTGGAGAGTATTTTTAATATTTCGGAAGTTTTAGGTGTCACACAAGAAAAAGGACTTTGGATAACAGTTGTGGCTGTGGGTTTATTGGGGTCTCTATATGCTATTTTTGGCGGTTTAAAAGCTGTTGCGGTATCAGATACAATTAATGGGGTTGGATTGTTAATTGGAGGTCTTGCCATTCCAATGATTGCATTGGTAAGTATAGGAGACGGAAATCCATTAACAGGTTTGGTTAAAGTTTATGAGCATGCGCCTGAAAAATTCAATGTCATAGGTGCAAAGGATTCCGTGCTACCTTTTGAAGTGCTTTTTACTGGATTGATTATTAATCAATTGTATTTTTGGAGTATGAATCAAACCATCATTCAGCGTGCACTTGGAGCCAAAAATTTAGTAGAAGCTCAAAAAGGACTATTATTTACAGGTGTATTGAAAATATTGGTTCCTATCATTATAATTCTGCCAGGAGTGATTGGTTTTTATTATTATGGTGACGCTTTATTTGAAAATCAAGATATGATTTATCCGGAGTTGATTAAAAAATTATTGCCAGTAGGTATGGTAGGTATCTTTGCCGCCATCGTCATGGGTGCAGTTTTGAGTACCTTTAACAGTGTTTTAAATAGTGCTGCTACTATTTTTAGTATAGATGTATATAAAAGACATATCAATAAAAAAAGTAGTGATAATAACTTGGTGAAAATTGGTAAACTCACATCTACTATTCTTGCTATTTTCGCTATCATGGTTGCTCCTTTCGTTGCCAATGCTCCAGATGGATTATATCAACTATTACAACAATTGAATGGTATCTTTTTTATTCCAATTGCATCCATTATGTTAGCTGGATTCTTTTTGAAGAAGGTATCCGCTACAGGAGCTAAAGCTTCATTATTTGTGGGGCTTACATTTTATATTTTATGCACATTTATATTTAAAGTAGATATTCATTTCGTACACATTTGGGGAATAGAATTTTTACTGAATATTGCGGTAATGCTTATTGTTTCACATTTCTATCCAGCAAATAAAGAGTTTAGCATTCAAGATTTACATATTCTTGAAATGAAACCTTGGAAATATGCAAAAGGAATGTCAATTGCTTTATGTGTCGTTACCATACTTATTTATATATTACTTGGTGCAAATTAAATCATCCCGAGATAAGCGAGTAATCCCTTTCTTGTCACGGATTATCAGCGTCATACTATACATTTTGGTGCTTAATGGTTAACTGTGCTCGTGTGGATATCCGTCAACTGAGTCAGTATTTCAATTCAAGAATAGTATTAATTTTTGTCACGGATAAAATATCATCGCCAACGCTTTTTTAATTTTTAAATAACATAACCAATCAACCAAATAGTTGCTTTTACAGAACCATAAACAATAATATATAGACAATTTGCTAATGAAAACAAAAACATTATTGGCGTTAATTTTAACTCTATTACTTTTTTCTATTTCAAATGCACAAATAAGCACAACCATCTCAGGAATAATAAAGGATAAAACCACAAATTCAAATTTACCCTTTGTAAATGTAATTTTAAAAACAGTGAAAGACAGCACTTTTGTAAGTGGAACGGTTACTAATGAAGACGGCCGTTTTTCATTGACAAGAATAAATTCGGGAAATTATTATTTGGAAGTTTCGTATATGGGCTATTCCACAAAAAAACAGGCTGTTTTTGTAGGTAACCTCTCCGAATATTTAGATCTGCAGACCATAGAAATAGAAGAAGCTGAGACAACATTAAATGAAGTAATTATAACAAATAAGGCAAACGAAATAAGTGAGAAAATGGATAAAAAAACATTTTCTTTAAAAGATAATATAAACCAAAGTGGCGGTTCGGTTTTACAAGCCATGCAAAATCTACCTAGTGTAACTGTACAGGACGGCAAAATACAATTGAGGGGAAGCGATAAAGTAACTGTACTTATTGATGGAAAACAAACAGCATTAACAGGATTTGGAAGCCAAACTGGATTAGATAATATTCCTGCATCTGCTATTGAAAAAATTGAAATTATCAATAATCCTTCTGCGAAGTATGATGCAAATGGCAACGCAGGAATAATTAATATAATTTATAAAAAGAATAATAAAAACGGTTTTAATGGAAAAGTAGGACTTACAACAGGTGCAGGTTCATTATGGGTGCGAAAAGAGAACTTACCAAACATAAGACCTCAATATTCTTTTACACCCAAAATAAATCCAAGTCTATCACTTAATTATAGAAAAAACAAAGTCAATATTTTTCTTCAAGGTGATTATTTATACACTGAAAAGCTAAACAAAAATGAATTTGTTACCAGAATTTACGACGATGGTGATATTATAAATTCTCAATTAAAACGTAATAGAAACACCCATTTTACAACCTTAAAATCGGGTATAGACTACGCAATAAATGAACAAAACTCATTAACCATTTCAGGGCTTTATGGCGGTGAAAAAATAATTGACCGCGGTGACCAACCTTTTTATAATGAAGACCTTTCTGAACGTAAAAGACTTTGGCAGTTTTTGGAAGACGAATTAAAAACGACCCTTATGGCTACAGCCAATTATCAACATAAATTTCAGGAAGCTGGGCATTTATTAAATATTGGTTTTAATTATACATTTCACAGAGAGGATGAAAAATATTTTTACGATAATTATTTGCCAACTTCAACAGGTACAGATGCATTTAAACTATTATCGGATGAACAAGTTTACGATTTTAATATAGACTATATAAAACCTTTGAAATATGGACGAATTGAAACTGGAATTAAGCTTAGAAATAGAAATATACCAACAAATATGGAGTTTATTCCTGGAGAAAATTCTGTGTTAGACACCGATGCTGGTGGTTGGGCAACTTACAAAGAATTAATTCCTGCAATATTTGGAAATTATATTTTTGAAAACCAAAAGTGGGAAGCAGAATTAGGTTTAAGGATTGAGTTTGTAAATATTCAATATGATGTTAATCCAAATCATAGTGTTTACGCAAGCGATGGTTACAATTATACGCAGCCATTTCCTAATTTTCGTCTAGCTTATAAAATTAATGACGATAATAAACTTTCTATTTTCTTTAACCGAAGAGTTGATCGACCTAACGAGGTAGATATTCGTATTTTTCCAAAGTATGACGATGCAGAAATTATAAAAGTTGGAAACCCTGCCTTACGTCCTCAATTTACAAATTCAATAGAGATTGGTTTTAAAACTAATTTCAAAAAAGGTAGTTTTTACAACGCTATTTATCATCGATTTGCCAATGGAACAATTACAAGGATTTCTAGCACAGTTGAAGGAAGTAATTTGATTTATGCCACTTTTCAGAATGTAAATAATAGTTATAATACAGGATTTGAGATGGTTCTAAGCCAAGAAATTTCAGATAAATATTCGTTCAGCATCAACCTTAATGCATATAGAAATCAAATAGATGCTTTTAATATTGAAAATAAATATCCAATCTCACATACCTTCTCTGCTGACAAACAAAAAATAGTATCTGGAAATGTAAAACTGAATAACTCTTTTCATTTTTCTAAAAGTATAGATGCACAATTAAGCGCTATTTATTTAGCACCAGATATTATACCACAAGGCAAAACAAAATCTCGTTTTTCATTAGATTTTGGGTTAAAAAAGACAATTCAAAAGGGAAAAGGAGAATTATTTATAAATGCAACTGATTTGTTAAATACTATGGTAATTAAAAATGAAATTAACGGTCAAGGCTTTTACTATACTAGTTACGATTATTACGAAACACAAGTGATTAGACTTGGATACATTTATAAATTTTAACTATCAAAATGGACAAAATAATAAAAGGTAAACAATATATTGAAGTCATAACAGGCGGTGCAATTATGCCGGCCGAATTAATTGTATTAAGTCTTTCAGAAAATTAAAAATAAGCCAAAAACTTCAAAACGCCTTTTTTAGAGTGTTTAAATTTAAGCTTTGAAGAAGTATTTATTATTGCTGTTAGTTTTTATCTTTTTCTTACCGATACAAGCACAAAAAAAGAATGAGGGCTTTCGACTGCTTATTAAAAAGACCAGTTTACCCATACTTATAGATGGGATAGCAAATGAAGAAGCCTGACAAATATGCAAAAGGGATGGCAATTGTTTTAAGTGCGATTAATATATTGATTTACATTCTTCTGGGGACGAACTAAAAATTGTTTAACGAATTTAGCAAATCAGTATAAGACAGTTTGGCGAAGTCCAATGCGAAAAAAGGTCTGTGATAATTTCAATTGAGGATTGAACTAAAGGCTGCTTTTTATTTTGAAATATCTTTCCTATTTCAGTAAGGTCTTGGTAAAAAGGAAGAATATATTGAAAATATGGAGAATCGCCATTGGGTAAATTTATTCGAAGTGTGATAGGTCTTGATATTATAACGGTAAATAGTCTAATGGCCAACTTCATTTATAACAAAAATTTAGGAATGATTCAAATCATCTTTTTGCAGACATTGATTAATTATTTAAACGTCAATGGCACTTTAGACGAAAACTCTTGACCCAACCACCATTCAATGAGCATAATGATAGTGGCATCATAGGTTTGTTTGAATAAAAAAAAGTTCGAAAATAGTAATGCTTATTGATGAGGTAATTAACAATATTGAGTTGTGTAAGGTGTTAAAAGGTACTGTAATTTTGGACTTGTTCTGACCATCATGGAATTTTTAGGTTTTATTTTATAAGATTTTATAATCTTTTGGTTTCTTTTGAAAACCATGTGTTGTATCACATCTGTACTACACACAACACCTTATCCCATATAATTAGGGTAGTGTAATATACTGCATCGGGAAGTAAATAAATTTGATTTCCTGAAATATCCCCTAAATACTATTTTTCCTCCCGCTTATATTTCCCTTCCTTAAGATAGTCTTTAGAATCGCCATTTACTTTCGCTGAATAAATTCTTATGTATTGTTTGTGAAAACGTATCAACTAACACTATGTTTCTGTTTGATATTCTCATCTGGCTTCTCTCAAGACCATGGGAACAATCTCAATTTTTTTCTAAATCAAGCAAAAGAAAATACGCCCGCTTTAAAGGAAAACGGAAATCTGTTGAAGATCGGAGAACTCCAAAACAGTATTATAATCGCACAGAACAAGGCCTTTTTGCTCAATGCGACTTCAGAAGTTTTGGTGGCTCCATATTTTGATAACAACGGAAAGATTATAGACGTTACAACAACACCTTCCAGCACCGCTTTTGGGTATGATGTGGGTATTACAAATGGAGGTTTGTACGCCGCACAGATCAATGTAACCAAAAACTTGTTCAATCAAGCCATCACGGACAATTTATTGTTTCAAAATAAAATCCAAAACAATACCATCTCGCTTTCTTCCGAAATAATTACCCATAATATCATTAAAAATATTACCGATGTCTATATAATGGCATATCAATTACAGCTGCAAGAGAGCTTTACAAAACAAATTCTTAAAGACCTCGAAAATCGATTACAGGTTGTAGAATTATTGGTAAATCGCGCTATTTTGATGGAAAGTGATTATTTGTTGTTGCAATTGTATATTGACGGCAAGAAATTGGAATTGCAACAAATTCAAACCAACCTCACCGCAGCGATTAATCAGTTGTATACTTTAAGTGGTACTCCTTCTGGATTTACAGACCAATTAGAACCGCCTCAAATTAGTGACAACCAAAACCCTTCGCAGTTTTTCTATGAGAAAAGATTTGAGAATGATAGTTTACAAATCGTTGCCAATCAGCGTGTTTTTGAAAATCAGTATAAGCCACAAGTTTCTGCCTATGCAAATACGGGTTTAAATGCCGTGGAGATTCCCAATATCTATCATAAGTTTGGAGCAAGTGCAGGACTGCGATTGACGATTCCGATTTATGACGGAAAGCAGCGAAAGTACAATGCGCAGCAAAGTATTTTAAAAGAAGAAAGTTTAGAGTTTTATAAAGAGAATTCCAAAGTACAGATTGACAATAATCTAAAAAGTATCGAACAACAGATTCAGGCGTTGGAAACAGCAATGCAAATGCTTGAAAAACAATTGAAAAATCAAGAAACTGTTTTGGAAATCTACAAAGGGAAATTGGTTCAAGGACAAGTATCTATTGTGGATTACTTAAATGTCATTCAAAATTACAAATTAAACGGCTATACAAAACTTCAAATGCAGACCAACCATTGGTTATTGCAAAGCCAATATAACTTTATAAACTGGTAATCGATTATGAAAAAAACATATTTTAAATATATAGTCGCTTTGTCAATAATCATAAATTTTTATGCTTGTAAGAAAAAAGCTGAAATAGTTTCAGAAAAAAAAGCACTCATAAATGTAACCGCAGTTGCAGTTCAGCAAAACGATATCAAGGAATACCTCATGTTCAATGGCGTTACGCAATATCAAAAAAAAGAAAATATACGCTCAAATGTCACTGGTTATATTTCTAGGATGAAATTTAAAATTGGCGATGACATTCGTATTGGACAATCCTTTGCTTCTGTTAGAACTAAAGAGCAGGATGCCCTTAAAGAAGCTGTGAAAATAGATAGCTCGTTATCAAAGTTTGTGAGTCCAATAACTGTAAGAAG
The DNA here is from genome assembly GCF_052728615.1 of Mariniflexile sp. Classification (NCBI taxonomy): domain Bacteria; kingdom Pseudomonadati; phylum Bacteroidota; class Flavobacteriia; order Flavobacteriales; family Flavobacteriaceae; genus Mariniflexile; species Mariniflexile sp. The sequence continues at coordinate 45,023 of NZ_JBFVFE010000009.1, forward strand.
CAATGCTACAGGTGTTTTAACTGTACTAAATATTACGTCAAACGATTATGTTGCCGAGGGTGATATATTGGCAACTGTTGTTCAACCAAAATCATTGGTCATTCGAGTAAATGTGCCTTACGAATATGAAGATGCCATTCAAATAGGTTCATCGTGCGAAATCATCTTGCAAAATGGTGAAGTACTTACTGCAAAAGTAACAGGAACCTTACCTACCATAGACCCTGTGGCACAATCGCAGGTGTTTTTAATTGCTTTGCCAAATGCGAACCTTCCTGAAAATTTGAATGTTCAGGTTAGGACCATTTACAAAGAAGATGCAACCGCCATGACCATTCCCAAAACAGCTTTGCAAACCAATGAATTGCTATCAGAATTTTGGGTGATGAAAGTGGTAAACGATTCGCTTGCGCTAAAGCAGAAAGTTCTGCCATTACTTAAAAACGATTCACTTGTTCAGGTAAAGTCCGAAGGTCTTAAAGTAAATGACCTGGTCATTACTGAAGGTGCTTATCAAATGCAAGATTCAACCATCGTAAGTACAAAGAAACAATGAAAAACTTGCATTCCAATTATAAATTCCCACTACTCGCCATAGGTATTTTGATACTCATTGGAGGTGTTTTTACCTATCAGAATTTAAAGATTGGCTTATTTCCTGATATTACATTCCCTAAAATTAAGGTGATTGCCGATGCAGGACAGCAACCTGTGGACAAAATGATGACTACGGTAACAATTCCTTTGGAAAACATCATTCGCAGAACGGAAGGCTTGCAGTACATACGCAGTACAACCTCTCGTGGCAGTTGCGAAATTTCGGTTTTTTTGGATTGGAATATGGATATCAATACGGCCAAAGCCCAAATTGAATCTTTTATCAATCAGTCGCAAGGGAGTATTTTGCCAAACACTACCTTTTCCGTAGAAAAAATGAATCCGTCCATCTTGCCCGTTATGGGCTATTCATTGGAAGGCGAAGGCTTGTTGCAAGTAGATTTAAAGAAGATTGCGAAGTTTCAGGTGAAGCCCTATTTGGCCGCAACCCCAGGTGTTTTGGACATTGCGGTAATAGGTGGAAAGGACAAAGAATTTCAGGTTATTTTAAAACCGGATATTATTAAATCATTGGGGATTTCTATTTCAACGATTCAAAGTGCTGTGGTCAATTCCAATGTATTGCAATCTAATGGCTATATCACAGATTTTAATAGAATGTATTTGACGCTTACCGACAACGCAGTGGATGATATTGACGATTTACAAAACCTGGTAATCATAAATAGTCCCAACCGATTGATTCGGTTAAAAGATGTTGCTGCCATTGAAGTCAACGAAGTCAAGCAATATGTAAAAATCCTTGCCAACGGTAAAAACGTCCCTATCATTGCGGTCATAAAGCAACCTAATGCCAACCTTATTGAAGTGAATAATACGATAGAACAGAAGGTTGCCGAACTCTCAAAAATACTGCCCAAAGGAGTCGTGTTAAAACCCTATTACAAACAAGCCGATTTTGTAAACACCAGTATTGCCAGTATCAAAGATGTGCTGTGGATTGGTTTGGTACTGGCACTTTTGGTGGTCATTTTTTTCTTGCGTTCGTTTTCGGCAAGTATGGTGGTGCTGTTTACCATTCCGGTGTCCTTGTCTTTAACATTAATTGTTCTTGATGCCATTGGCTACACATTTAATATTATGACCTTGGGCGCGGTTGCGGCTGCCATTGGTTTGATGATAGATGATGTGGTCATTATCATAGAACAAATACATAAAATAAGGGAAGAGCATCCAGAACAGCCCATGCCTTGGGTGGCGCACGAAGCCATAACGCATCTATTTCCTGCAATGGTGGGGTCTTCCTTAAGCACGTTGGTCATTTTTATTCCCTTTATTTTAATGACAGGTGTTGCGGGGGCTTACTTTAAAGTGCTGGCATTTAGTATGATTATCGCCTTATCTGCTTCCTTTTTGGCAACCTGGTTAATAGTGCCTGTACTATCCATTTTGTTTACAAAAAACAAATCGGTGGAGCGTAAGCACGAACCAAAAACAAAATGGATCCATAGCGTATTGGGCAAACCAATTATAGGGATTTTATTTTTACTTGTTTGTGTTGTTATTCTTATAGTTGTTCCTTCAAAATTACCGTCAGGATTTTTGCCTGAAATGGACGAAGGCAGTATTGTATTGGACTATTATAGTCCGTCAGGCACCACTTTGGAAGAAACCGACAGGATGTTGCAAATCGTGAACGGTGTTTTAGACACTCAACCAGAAGTAGAAGCCTATTCAGCACGATTGGGAACACAAATGGGTTTTTTTATTACCGAACCCAACCGAGGAGATTATTTAATAAAACTGAAAGACAAGCGTAACAAGACTACAACAGAGGTTTCAGACGAAATACGAAAGCGCATTGAAGAAAAATTACCACAGTTAACCATTGATTTTGGCCAGGTAATTGGCGATATGTTGGGTGATTTGATGAGTTCCGTTCAGCCCATAGAAATCAAGGTTTTTGGAAATGACATCAACAAACTAGAAGAATTGTCTAAAAGAATTGCCACAGAAGTTGAAACCGTACAAGGTACAGCCGATGTTAACAATGGAATTATTGTGGCGGGTCCAAGTTTATCGATTATTCCAAATGTTCCCATACTCGCACAATTTGGGATGACCGTTGCCGATTTCCAATTGCAGTTGCAAACGCAAATTGAAGGCACCGTTGTAAGCTCGATGATCGATAAAGAACAACTGGTAGATATCCGTCTTATTTATCCCAACGCCCTCAAAACGTCTGTTTCAGATATTAGAAATACAGATATTTTATTGCCAAACGGGTCCAGTGTGCCCATCAACCAAGTAGCGACTATTGAAATGGGCAAAGGTGTGGCGGAAATCAATAGGGAAAGCCAAAAATCGATGGGTGTTATTACGGCACGACTCAACAATCGTGATTTGGGCTCAACGCTCAAAGACATTCAAAGTCATTTAACAAAAAATCTGTCCCTGCCAGCCGGTTATTCCATTGAATATGGCGGTGCCTACAAAGAACAACAGAAAGCATTTAAAGAGTTGATGATGATATTGATTTCAGCCATATTATTGGTGTTTATCGTGATATTATTTCTATTTAGAAAGATAAAAATCGCTTTGGCCATTATTGTAATTGCTGTTTTAGGAGTTGCGGGCTCTTTATTGGGTTTGTACTTAACGGGAACACCCTTAAATGTTGGAAGTTATACGGGCATCATTATGATTGTAGGCATCATTGGGGAAAACTCGATATTCACATACAGACAGTATCAGGAAAGTGATGCATCCCTCTCACATATTGAAAAAATTGAATACTCAATTGCAGCACGACTGCGCCCTAAATTAATGACGGCTTTTGCAGCAATCATGGCACTAACCCCTTTGGCACTGGGCATTGGTGCAGGCGCACAGCTTCATCAGCCATTGGCCATTGCCGTGATAGGAGGGTTGGTGTTTGCGTTACCGTTGTTGCTTGTTGTTTTGCCTACCATTTTGAAAATTATCAAGGAATAATATCAGTTTGAGATTTACGGAATTGTAGGCTATTTACAATTTTACGTTTTTGGGTCCTTTCTGAAAATATTCAACACATTCAATATTAGTATCGAAAAAATAACCCAAATAAATCCAGCGATAAAGCCTCCTAAAATATCGGAAGGGTAATGCACACCAAGATAAATTCGGCTAATACCTATACTCAAAATCAGTAGTATAAAAAACGCAATGATACCGGTTTTAAATATCGCATTTATTTTGAAAGTATAGAACAAATAGATTAAAAACCCATAAAACGCCATGGCTGTCATGGCATGTCCGCTTGGGTAGCTCAATGTTTCAACCGGTACCAGCTGCTCAACGTTCGGTCTTGCTCTATTTGTAATTTGTTTAAGTATCACATTGGAGAACGAGGACACTATTAAAACGATGGTCAATTGGACAACGTATTTCCAATTTTTAAAAATCAAATAAAATACTATTAAACAGATAATCAATACAATAAGATATCCATAGACACCTCCAGTATTTGTCACGAAAGTAAAATACTTTGTGAGGGCCGGAGTTCTGTAGGAAATGATATAATTGCTGATTTGTAAGTCAAGATCGGTAAATAAATGGGTTTTTAAATTTTCGGTAAGTTCCGTAAAAAGTTTCGTCGTACCCAAAACGATGACTGACGCAACCGCAATGATAATGACATACGGAAGGTTTTCATTGTGTTTGCCTAACTTTCGAGATAAATAGATTTTAAATTTTTCAATAAGTATTTTTAACTGATTTTGCATGTTTGCATAGATAACTATTATTAACGTGAATAACGTATAAGAAAATTAAGACTGAATTTTTCTTTTTCCCCTTCCTAAAGGGTGTAAAAATTCCTGAAATGTAGAAAAGGTATCACCCTTTTGGGTTGGGAAAGGAACATTTTCGGCTCAATAGGGTTATCCATTATTCACGTATTGTTAGGTTAATATTGCTATATGAGAGCAATGTATGGCATAATTCTAAAGAAAATTTAAACTCGTTTGTGCCATTCTCTTTTTTGCTTTAATATTCCTTTAGAATCACATACTAATTTTATTGTTTTAAATTTATCACTATGAAATTCTTAATAGCCGAAGACGAAATCGATTTACAACAATCAATAGTTACGTATTTACAGCGCGACGGTCATGTTTGTGAAGTTGCTTCGGACTTTCACGAAGCTTCAGATAAGGTTTATATCTATGATTATGACGTTATAATTTTAGACATTAACCTGAATACTGGAAGCGGCATAGATGTTTTGAAACTATTGAGGAAAGAAAATAAAAGGTCTGGTGTCATCATTATCTCTGCCAATAATTCCCTCAACGATAAATTGGAAGGGCTTGACCTCGGAGCTGATGACTACATCACAAAACCGTTTCATCTGGCAGAACTCAACTCAAGGATAACCGCAGTTTTAAGAAGAGGGAAGTTTGGTGGTGATGAGCTGATTGAATTTAATGAAATAAGAATTGACACCAAATCCAGAACCGTTTACATAGACGGAAAATCAATCTCATTGACAAAAAAAGAATACGATTTGTTGGTTTTCTTTATCTCGAACAAAGGGCGTGTACTTTCCAAAGAAATTATCGCCGAACATCTGTGGGGAGACGATAGCGATTTGTTGGATAATTTTGATTTTATTTACGTGCACATCAATAATTTACGCAAAAAACTAACTGCCGAAGGTTCAAAATATATCAAGACGGCTTATGGAAGTGGTTATAAATTTATAGAAGATTAGCAAGTGACCAAAAAAATAAAACTCATAAGAAAAACGTCCATAACCTTCCTTTTAACAGGATTGGTTTTGGTACTATTAAGTTCCATTGCTTTGTATTTTTATACCAAAAATTTGTTGCAAAATGAAGTTGAGGAAGAATTGTATTCTACCGAAGCACGGGTGGAAGCTTCACTTAATTCAAACAGACAGGTGTTTTCATTGCCACCTGTTGCCGAGGTTAAAACGGTTGAAAACTTAAGGCCCATGGTGCTAAAAGACACCATAATTTATGACCCTTCCCAAGATGAAATGGAGCTTTTTAGGGAGCTTTCGACTTACAAAAGAATAAACAATGTAAACTACCATATTACCGTAAGGACCTTGGTGGTTGAGTCGGAGGATATTCTAATGGCCATTGTGTTCTCTAACATAACCATATTTGTAATTGCATTTATTTTTCTGTTTTATTTCAACACTGCAAGAAACCTTCAGCTTTGGAAACCATTTTTCGATAACCTGGAACAGATGAAAACGTTTTCATTGACATCACAGAAGTCCATCCATTTGGTGGATAGTGATATATTGGAATTCTCGGAGCTGAAAAGTCAAATTTTGCTCTTAACAGATAAAGTAAAGGTCGATTACGAAAACTTAAAGCAGTTTACGGAAAATGTATCCCACGAAATCCAAACACCTCTGGCAATCATTCAGGCAAAAATAGACAACATCATCAATGAGCACGCCATAAATGATAAGCAGTTTGAGCAGATTACATCCATTCAAAAGGATATTCAAAGACTTAAACAACTCAATAAAAGAATAACCACACTTACCAAAATTGACAACAATCAATTCGTAAATATTGAAGAGGTCAATATTACCAACCTCATCAATGAAAAAATTGAAAACTTCAAAGAGTTGGAGATAAATCATATTTCACATAGTTCCAATGGTAAGTTATCCGTTTCGATGGACCCGTTTCTTGCGGACATTTTAATAAACAACCTTGTCTCCAACGCCATTAAATATACCAAAAACGAAGAAAATATTGATGTTGTGACGACTTCAGATTCCCTGATAATCAAAAATAGTGGAGAGCATCCATTAAACAACCCAGAAAAGCTTTTTGTTAGATTGTATAAGGAAGGAAACAATGCGCAATCATCCGGTTTGGGGCTTGCCATTGTGAAAAAAATATGTGAGCATTATGGATTTACGCCGTCGTATCGTTTTCAGCCTTCAATCATTAATGGACAGGGAGAACACATATTTCAGATAAATTTTCAAAAATAACTTTCAGGTTTACTACTTTAAACCATTTTTAGATTTGAAGTTTATTTTTATTCAATAAATTTAAAATTAAGATGACATGAAAAAAATTACACTACTCGCATTAACAGGACTACTCTTGAGTTTCACTTCTTGTAACAAAGAAAATGGAGCACCTCAAAAAGTAAAGGATGCATTCGAAAAAAAATTCCCTACAGCCACAAATGTAACATGGGATATGGAATCTGACAAAGAATGGGAAGCAGAATTTAAGATGAACGGTAAGGAACATTCTTCAAATTTCATGGTAGATGGTTCTTGGGTCGAGACAGAATATGAAGTAGGAGAGGCAGATGTTCCCCAAATAGTTATGGAGGCACTTAAAACAAATTTTGAGGGTTATAAAATTGAAGAAATGGAATATTCTGAAACTGCCGATGGAAAAGTCTATGAATTTGGTATTGAAAAAGATGAAAACGAAATGGAAGTTGCAATAGATGCTAATGGCAACATCGTAAAAAAAGAAGAAAAGAAAGCTGAAGATAACGAAGATGGAGACAATGAAGATAATGATTAATTAGCAAATAAATTCCCTTATAATTCACTATTTAATTTGGGCGTATCTTTTATGGGATGCGCCCTTTTTATTAAAATAATGTTAAATGAAACATACTTTAGATTTCCTTAAAATCAACTTTAGAATTAGGTACTACATTTATACCATTATTAATTTATAAAACGATAAACATGAAAACATTAAAGATTATTTTAGGAACATTTTTAGCTGGTGCCATGTTCGCCTTCTCATCAACAGGAGACCAAGTGCCACAAAAAGTCAAGGATGCTTTTGCGAAGAAATTCCCTACTGCCAAAAAAGTAAAATGGGATAAAGAAAATGCTACCGAATGGGAAGCAGAATTCAAAATGAACAATACAGAATATTCGGCAAATTATCTTGAAGATGGTACTTGGAAAGAAACCGAACATGAGATTGATGAGAAAGAGATGCCACAAAACGTGAAATCATCATTAATGAGCGCCTATTCTGGATATAAGATCAAGGAATCTGAAATATCAGAAACTAAAAACGGAATGCTCTATGAATTTGAGATTAAAAAAGGAGAGATTATGGTGGAAATTGCCATTGATGCAAATGGTAACATTGTAAAAAAAGAAATCATGAAAGAAAATGACAAAGAAGATAATGATTAGTTGAGTTTTCAAAGTTGATTGATTGAGTGCCAAAAGCCCATGTCTCAAAAAGATGTGGGCTTTTATTTTCTATGTCCTATGTTTTTCTTCTTGCTTTAGAATGACTTTAATTTGACTTTAGAATTCACTTCTATTTTTCTCAAAAATCATTTTATGGACAATCAATTCTAGCTTTAAATTTCCTTTAGATTTCAAATATATATTTGAATTGTAATTAATAATCCACGCTTATAGATTTAAAGAAATACTTCATTTTACCTCTAAGCGGCATATTTGGCGTGCTTATGGTGGAAATATTTTTTCACTTGCGGTTTATCTCTTTTCTTTTGTTCATGAATTCATTAATAATGCGAATCAAGTGTTTAAAAGATTAAACCCCATTACGATTTATAAGACAATATTAGGGGCGTTAGCTCTAAAATCGTTGTAGATACAAACGTTAATTAAATAAAAAGGGGCGTAGCCCTGTTATCTCCATAAAATAACACGATAATGAACAAAAAAGATATACCCCTGAAATTTAATAAACATGGCAAACATGCACAATTGTTTTATCAAAGATGTCAGGGCCAAAGCTCCCAATCCATCATCATGGCCCATTTTGCTACTACATGGCTAACGCCCCTAAGTTAAGCGCGCATTCCAATTTTCACTCGGCTTAATAGTTACAATATTTTAATTCTTGATTCGCATTAATGGTATCCTTTAACCGTTCTTTGTTTATTGCCCGTTTCTTGACAATGATATTGGTCTTTAAATCTTGATTGACATATTCCTGTAGATTGAGTTCCGGGGAATGGGGAACATGGTGGGATGAAGAACACTTCAGTTTTGTATTTGTGTTCTTCTAAACATTAATTTGTAGACCAGAAGTTTACGGATCATGTTTACTTTCAGTTAGGCGAAGGGAGTCTCCCCGCCCGAACAATAAAGGAAAAGCTTCTCAGTTTTTTGGAGCACTTTTTTATTTCTTTCTGAACTTATTGTTTATTGGGTTTGTTTTTTTGACGAATCAAATGTGAGAAATCATAAGTGTTTTTTATACACTTATGATTTTATTTGTATATATTTGCAAATATATAATTGCATTTAAAAATAGCCATTAGGGCAAATGTTTTGTAGTTTTGCAAAATTATTTCTAAAATCAGTGTAATGCTTTCCAGCTAAACAGTTGGCTATTAAAAATTAACCATAATAAAAATGAACAAAAAACTAGATCAACAAGCCGCAGATAATATTAGGGCATTGGCTGTGGCCATGGTAGAAAAGGCAAATTCAGGACATCCAGGTGGCCCCATGGGCGGTGCGGATTTTATGCACATTCTATACTCCGAGTTCTTTAATTTTGACCCATCAGACATGAAATGGCCTTTTAGGGACCGCTTTTTTATGGATGCAGGCCATTTATCTACGTTGATGTATGCGCAATACTATCTTTTTGGTAATTATGAAAAAGAGGATGTTGCTAATTTTAGACAATGGGGCTCCATTACGCCTGGGCATCCAGAAGTAGATGTAGCCAGAGGTATTGAAAACACTTCCGGTCCATTGGGGCAAGGTCATACCATGGGCGTGGGGGCTGCTATTGCCGCTAAATTTTTACAGGCACGATTTGGGGATTGGATGAACCACAAAATATATGGTTTTATTTCTGATGGCGGGGTACAGGAAGAAATATCGCAAGGTGCCGGTAGAATTGCCGGCCATTTAGGTTTGAGCAATTTTATCATGTTTTACGATTCCAACGACATTCAGTTATCAAGTGCTACCGATGAGGTAACCAGTGAAAATACGGCCATGAAGTACGAAGCTTGGGGTTGGAACGTAGTTACCATTGATGGACATAACCATGATGAGATAAGAAAGGCTTTAACCGATGCCAATAACGAAACCGAAAAACCGACTTTAATTATTGGGAAAACCATTATGGGTAAAGGGGCTGTGGCTGCAGATGGAAGTATGTTTGAAGGTTATTGCGAATTACACGGTCAGCCTATTGGTCATACTGGGGCAGATTACAATAAAACCTTATTAAATTTAGGTGCAACTACCGAAAATCCGTTTGATATTTTTACTGAGGTTAGTGAATTTTATAAAAAAATAATTGCTGAAAAAACAGCAAAAGCTGCAGAAAAGAAAGCCGTAATAAAGGCTTGGAGAAAAGAAAATGGAGCACTTGCCAGTAAATTGGATTTCTTTTTATTAGGAAAGCTTCCAGATTTGGATTTCGAATCTATTGAGCACAAACCAGGAGTGGCATCAAGGATAGCCTCTTCAAATGTGCTGGCGTATTTAGCCGGAAAAGTAGAGAACATGATCGTGTCATCTGCCGATCTATCCAACAGCGACAAAACCGATGGCTTCTTAAAGAAAACACAGGCCCTTAAAAAAGGCGATTTTTCAGGGTCGTTTTTACAAGCGGGTGTTGCCGAATTAACAATGGCAGCCATTGCAAATGGTATAGCGTTGCACGGTGGCATTATTCCGGTGGTGGCAACATTCTTTGTGTTTTCAGATTATATGAAACCTGCCATTCGTTTAAGTGGTATTCAAGAATTACCAGTAAAGTTTGTATGGACCCATGATGCGTTTAGAGTAGGAGAAGATGGGCCAACGCACCAACCTGTTGAGCAAGAAGCCCAAATCAGATTATTGGAAAAATTGAAGAACCATAGTGGTAAAAACAGTTTCTTGGCGATGCGTCCTGCAGATTCTGCTGAAACTTCTGTAGCTTGGAAAATGGCTTTGGAAAATAATGAAACGCCTACTGGTTTAATCCTTTCAAGACAAAACATTAAAGATGTTCCAGCAATGGGGTCTTCAAGATATAAAGACGCTTTAGCTGCAGAAAAAGGCGGATATTTGGTTAAAAAAGCAGATGATCCAGACGTGGTATTAATTGCCAATGGCTCAGAAGTATCTACCTTAATAGAAGCAGCACACTTGTTGGAATCTCGGGAAAACCTAAAAGTAAGTATAGCGTCCATTATTTCAGAAGGGTTGTTCAGACAGCAATCCAAATCGTATCAAGAAAGCGTCATTCCTAAAAACAAACCCCTATATGGTTTAACCGCAGGGTTGCCCGTTAATTTAGAAGGTCTTGTTGGCGATAATGGTAAAGTATTCGGTGTTGATCATTTTGGATATTCTGCCCCAGCAAGTGTTTTAGACGAAAAATTTGGCTTTACAGGAGAAAAAGTATGCCAAAATGTAATGGAGTATTTAAAAACAGTTTAATAAATTAAATAGAAACAATATGAAATTTTTTATTGATACAGCAAACCTAAAGGATATTGCCGAAGCACAAGCTTTAGGCGTATTGGATGGCGTTACCACAAACCCATCGTTAATGGCCAAGGAAGGCATTACGGGTTACGATAATATTTTAACACATTATAAAAAAATATGTGATTTGGTTGAAGGCGATGTAAGTGCCGAGGTTATTTCTACAGATTTTGAAGGGATGGTTAAAGAAGGCGAAATGCTTGCCGCTTTGCACCCACAAATTGTTGTTAAGGTACCATTAATTGCCGATGGTATCAAAGCATGTAAGTACTTTTCGGACAAAGGGATCAGAACCAATGTAACGCTAGTGTTTTCCGCAGGTCAGGCATTATTGGCGGCAAAAGCTGGTGCTACCTATGTGTCCCCATTTATAGGAAGACTGGACGATATTTCTACCGATGGTTTAAACCTGATTTCAGAAATAAGATTAATCTATGACAACTATGGTTACGAAACCCAAATTTTAGCGGCGTCTGTGCGCCACACCATGCACATTATTGATTGTGCCAAATTAGGAAGTGATGTGATGACAGGCCCGTTATCGGCCATAAAAGGCTTGTTAAAGCACCCTTTAACAGATAGTGGGTTGGCACAGTTTTTATTGGATTACCAAAAAGGAAATAAATAAACCAATTCAATAATTAAATAATCCGTTATATATATTTCTCCCCTTTTTTCAAGGGGAGATGCCTTTAGGCAGAGGGGTTCAATTTTTCCCCTTTTTTTCAAGGGGAGTGCTTGTGCCGAATTAATTTTGGTATGCCGATAGGCAGGGCCCCAATGATATAAACTACCTGAATAACAACTAGCTGTTTTTTGTCATCTACCAAAATATTTCTTTAAAAACATGAGTGTCGATATAAGAAAATATAAAGAAATACAACAAATAAAACTGGCTGTTGATTGTATTATTTTTGGCTTCAATGATAACCGTTTGGAATTATTGCTGATACACAGAGGTTTTGAACCCGAAATAGGCAAGTGGTCCTTAATTGGGGAATTTATAGGCAATGATGAAGATTTAGATGATGCCGCCAATAGGGTTCTATATGATTTGTCCGGGTTGCAGAACATCTATATGGAACAGGTTAAAACCTTTGGTAAAGCGAATAGAGACAGTTCGGGTCGCGTTGTTTCGACCACTTATAGTGCCATGATTTTAAAATCGGAGTACAATGAAGAACAGGTAAGCAAGTACAACGCAAAATGGTTTCCTATTGATGAGTTGCCAGAACTTGTTTTCGATCATAAAGACATGGTGGATTCTGCCATAAAGAGATTGAGAAGACGGGTTAGAAATTCCCCAATAGCGTTTAATTTATTGCCAGCTAAATTTACCTTACCCCAGTTACAAGCACTTTACGAAGGTATTTTGGACGAAGTTATCGATAAAAGAAATTTCAGAAGAAAAGTATCCCAAATGGAATACTTGGTAAAGCTTAACGAGAAAGATATGTCCGAATCCAGAAAAGGGGCCTATTTTTATCGTTTTGATGAAGCTTTATATCAATTAGATCAAAACTTTAATCTGTAGTGGTTTGTTAAAATAATAAATAATGCGAATCAAGTGTTGAAAAGATTAAAACCCATTACGATCTATAAGACAAATATTGGGAGCGTTGGCCCTAAAATCGTCGTAGATACAAACGTTAATTATAAAAGGGGCGTAGCCCTGTTATCTTCGTAAAATAACACGATAATGAACAAAAAAGATATAGCCCTGAAATTTAACAAACATGTCAAACACGTACACAATTGTTCTATCAAAGATGTCAGGGCCAAAGCACCTAATCCATCATCATGGTCCATTTTGCTACTAAAACTGCGGGGCTAACGCCCCTAAGTTAAGCGCGTATTCCAATTTCCATTCGGCTGAATAGTTACAATATTTTAACTCTTGATTCGCATAAATACTAAAAAAGCCTCCGTGCAAAGGGAGGCTTTTTGGTCCTTAACCAATTCTAAACTTACCAACACTATAGTTTAACCAGCTTATTGGTACTTTGCTCACCTACACTATTGGTTATTTTTATTAAATAGATACTTTTTGATAAACTGCTTACATCAAAAGCGTAGCCCTTGTCAAAGTTGCCTTTATATGATTTTACAATTTTCCCCGTCATATCGTAGATCTTTAATTCTTCAACATTTTTATTTATTGAAAAAGAACCGTTCGCAGGGTTGGGATATATAACCACATCCAAGGTGCCTTTAAAGGAGTTTGTGCTCAAGGTAGATGGTTTGTTTCCATAAACTTTAAATTCACCGGGAGCCAGACTTAATGTTGAGGCAGTACCATCAAAGGTTGCTATTCCAGTTTTATCCATTAAATCGTACCAAGTTCCTCCCTCTTGAAAGTTAGTATTAATGGATTGTTGTGTTACCCCAAAATTACCTAATACCGTAATATATTTAATGTCATTCGCAGTTGCGGAATCTAAAGTTAAATGGATGCTTTTAAGTCCATTTGTCCCTCCTACATCCATAGAAAAATTGGTTGTATTAAAAATGGGCTCAGTATGTTTTAAATATATTAATCTTGCCCATGCATCATATATTGCCTTTCTATCTGGGTTCGTTACATACTCCCATCGGATAGGTTTTTCGCCAGTTCTACCATTAAAATTAATATCGACTTCGTATCCTAATTCTCCAAACTGCCAAATCATTTTTGGGCCAGGGACTGTAAATAAAAAAGCACCTGCCGTTTGCATTCTTGCCAAAGCAGTATTTGCTGTTTTAACTGAATAACTACCGCTTGAATTGCCAAACTGTAGATTCTTATACATTAAACGCTGTTCATCATGACTTTCCATATAAGAAACGGCGGAAGGCCCATCAAATCCTTTTACTGAATATGATACGTTTGAAAAATTAGATTTATTATTATCATGATACCCCATGGTCGCTTCGTTATAAGAAGCATTTAAGTTATTCCAAAGCATGATACCTTTACCTTCATTAATTCGATAATCTGCCCATTGCTTTTCTTCATCGATACCTCCCAAATGTTCAAAAATGACATAAAAACCAGAATCCATTGCCCATTGATAATCGGCATATTTCTTTAAAACTTCAACCCTATCTTTGTTAAATCCATTCGTACAATTTTCATCTGAAGACGTACAATGCTGTGTAAACCCCTTCGTTAAATCCCATCTGAAACCGTCTACTTTATATTCTTGAATCCAGTATTTTACAGTCCTTTCAACATAACTGTTAGTAGCTTTAGATTGATGGTTAAAATCATTAAAAACACTATACGTATGAGTAGCCGTTTGGTTAAAAAACGGATTATTAACAGATGCTTGCCCACCATAACCGCCATTATCAGTATTCCATAAGCGATAAAAAGGGTTTTGGCCCGTGGCATGATTGTAAACAACATCTAATATAACCGCTATGCCTCGGCTGTGGCATTCATCAATAAATTGTTTAAAAGCTGTTGGTGTTCCATAATACTTATCTAGCGCCATGTGAAAAGAAGGGTTATATCCCCAACTTTTATTTCCGTCGAACTCACTAACGGGCAATAATTCAATAGCGTTCACACCTAGATCTTGAATATAATCCAAACGTGCCTTTATAGCATCAAAACTATGAAGCACATCAAAATCTCGAATAAGCATTTTATATATAACTAAGTCGGATTTATTAGGTTTTTGAAAATTTGAAATTTGCCAATTGTACGCCACTTCACCTGTTCGTAGTAGCGTTACAGCATGATTTGTTAAACCCGTAGGGTAAGGTGGCAAGTTCGGATATGTTGTTGAATTTATAGACGAATCGTTGTTTTCATCCAAAATAGTAGTTGAATATGGGTCTGCAATTTTAATCGTAGAATCAACCAAATATTGAAACATATAGTTTGTGTTTGGAGTTAATCCCGTTAATTCAATCCAGAATTTATCCCTTGCAGTATCTTTATTCATATTGTAGCTTATATTTTCCTGCCAGTTGTTAAAATTACCTATCACATGGACTGTTGATTTATTCGGCGCATATAGTACCAAGGTTGCTTTTGTATTATCGCTAGGGTTTAAGTTAATGCCGTCCAACATGCCCGATGGAACTGGACTGCTTGGAGAGAGTCTAGCTTTAAAAGATTCAGAAACCGTAATGTGACCATCATTTGCCTCAAGCACAAAATCTACATCTGAAGTTAACGCATAATCAAAACTATAATTTTTAATTCCATTTGCGGTATTAACTGGAGTTCCGTTTGCTCTTAAAGTGAAATTGGAGAATTGAGTTGTGGTCGCAGAAATATTGATTAATGTTCCAGAATTAACAACTGTAAGATAATCGCTTGGTGCTGTTAAAGTCAGTTCATTTATGGCAAGATTTAAAAAAGTATTTTGGGATTTTTTATCACCACTGCCTGTCGATGTGCCATTACTGGCTTTTAGTAAAAAGCCAATCTTTGAGATGTTTGTAGTTCCAAACAATGAACTTGGGGTAAATGTGAATCCATAGGTGCCGTTTCCATTATTGGTAAGTTGTTGCAAGGCATTGGATGCGTTCCATGATCCATTAGTTGGAGAATCGCCCGCTGCAGCACCATTCAAATCAAAATACCAAGCCCAGATGTAAATATTGTTTGGTTGCCCCGCGTTCCATAAGGTTGGGTCCACATTAGAGACTGTAATTGTGAGCGCATCGTTGGCTGAAAACTCTGTTTTGTCAATACTTATAGTAACTTGCTGTTCTTGTGCCGATAAAAGCAAAAAGGAAAAGAAACTAAGTACATATATAATTTTTTTCATCGTATGGTATTTTGAAAAAAAAAGAGGCTGTATAAAAAGTGTATTGTATTTTATTTGTCAGGTTGAGCTTGTCGAAACCGATATTGATTATCAGTAGGATAAAATATTTCGACAGGCTCAATATGATATAGAATTTAACTTTTCAGACAGCCTCTTTTAATCATTGTATAAATATTTTATTGAACCACTACCGTCCCTTTATTAAAGTCAACAGTAATTTTATAAGTACCAGATCCAGGAGATTTCAAGTTATTCTCACCATCTCTTACTAATATGCCTGGATATTTAGAGCTTTCGCCCCAATCGTTATCAAAAGTCCCCAAAGTGGGTAAAAACTTAAATTCATCGGATGCAGTCAATGCTGTTGAAAGTTCAAAAACCCCTTGAGATAATTTAGTAAAAGGAATAGCATTACCTGGGTTCCATCCAACAGGAGAACCTACTAAAAACAAGTTATCGGGTATTTGTGTAACCGTGTAAGACAGTGTATTAAAATCAACATTAATCATATAAGTACCTGCCGTTGCAACGGGAATATTACTTTCACCGTCTTGGACTAATTTCCCTGCCTTATCAGGGTTTTTCCCCCAATCGCCATCAAAAGTACCAGTTGTTGGTAAAAATTTGAATTCTGCACCTGCTTCAAAAGTTTGAACTCTTACAAATACACCATTGCCTGTTGTATTAAATTTTTGAGAAGCATCGCCACTATTCCATCCGTTATGAGCACCTACCGAATATAAATTATTAATAGGAGCTACTTTTATGCTCATGGTGTTAAAGTTAACCACCACAACATATTTTCCAGTAGTCGTTATTTTGACATTATTTTCTCCATCCTGGACTAAACCTCCGGCTTTGGTAGGATTTTCGCCCCAATCGCCATCATAAGTTCCTAATGTTTGCAAAAACTTAAATTCGTCATTAGCATTAAAGTCGTAAGTTAAAGAAAACACGCCATCCCCATCATTATAAAACGGTTTAGCAGTTCCATTGTTCCAGCCATTAATAGAGCCGACCATATATAAATTGTCTGGTGCTTTAAATTCTTTAACGGTAACGGATAGTGTTGGGAAATCTACAGTAATAACATAAGTTCCTGCACTTGTAACTTTCATGTTTTGCTCGCCATTTTGAACTATTTTACCAGGATTGCTTGGGTCTTCGCCCCAATCGCCATCAAAAGTACCTAGAGTTGGTAGAAATTTAAATTCATCATTTGCCGATAAATCTATTCGTATTTCAAAACCGCCGTTTCCATTACTTTTAAAAGCGTTGGCGTTTGAGCTGTTCCATCCAACATGACTTCCAACTAAGTATAATTTGTTGATAACAAAAATATCCCAGTTCAAATATTTTTTTTCTGCTTTTAATTCTGAAACACCATTGCTAATTTTAGCTTTTACGGTCCAAATAACATTTTTGTTATTTGCAAATTCTTGCCCTATTTGAGCATTCGTCATTGTGAAAGAAGTTCCTGAAGGAACTGGAAACGATTTTAAAGGGTCCGAAAAGTCGCCTCCTAATTCATCAAACAACAAGGTGTACTCAATGGTTCCGCTTCCAGAAGTTGTAGTAGCTGGTTCCCATGAAAAAGCAACTTCTCCATTCGGGTCAGCATAAATGTCTGCTTTTATAATGTTGTTATTGCTAGGTAACAATAAGTTGAAATTTTTAATACCATTGTTTGAGAACCTAACAAATTCAATGTTATTCTTACTTGTCATTACCTCAACATCTCCATTGGTCGCAATTACTTGCCATTGCAATTCAGCCGTTTCACCAACAGCATAACCTGCTGCTTTTAGTGCTTCATCAATGGTTGCAAAAGACACCGTTAACTTATTGTCTTTACCATCATTATTAGATGGAAAACTCACAAACTCTGGAGTGTCAGATCCGGCTTTAAAGAAAAGGACTTTATATGTTGGCGTTTTTGAAACACCTGGTATGGCCGTTTTCCAAGTTAGTTCTATAGTTTTTTCTGGTGTTCCAGAATTTAACACATAGCTCGAAACGGTACTTTCTAAAATGCTAAAACCATTTAAAGCTTCGGTATCAGAGCTAAATTCCACGTCTTCTGTACATGATACAAAAAGCGCTAATAGAATTATTGATATTTTGTAAAGTATATTTTTCATAATATATAATTTTAATTACTGGCTGCTCTTAAACGAATGGTCCCCGTTGCAGATTTTATTGTTGGATTATCGGCATCATAAAAATAATACTGTAATTCCACTAAATTTCCTGAGTTATACAAACTAGGAAAACTAGCGGCAGGTATTATGGATGCTTGGTAGTATAGCCCACTAAAAGTTGTCGGCATTTCAATCGCTAATAATGGATCTACTGTTGGCCCTATATTTACACGTATATTTTGCGCACCCGCCATAGCAGGATTAGTTAAACCCGTAAAGTTTTTATTAAAGCGAAGTGTAACAACATCTTTGGTTGTCGCTGCCGATGGGAATGTTCTTACCTCATCTGGAATAAACTTAAAAGGCGAAAACGGTATGGTTAAATCACCTGTTTGGAATGTAGGAGCTTTATCTCTTAGCAAATATCCAATGGTTGTTATAGATCCTGGAGCTGCTTCTGCACCATATAATTCTGCCAAGGTTTTATAGGTATTGCTGCCATCAACGATAGGGAATTTAAGCCGATACTCTGTATTGCTTACTTTGGCCAATCTAGCTGCTGCTTTTATGTTGGTCCAAGAACCATTTGTTTTGGCATCGCCCGCACTGGAAAAACTCCAGATATACAGATCTTTACCTTCTAATGAATTTCCGTCTTTATCCTTTGCGCCCGCTACATTGAAAATTATTTCAATGTTTTCATCAATAACAGTATAACTTGCAGGATTTCCTGTAACTACGGGGTTTTGAGCTTGAACGGTTAGTATGGATAAGAAGAAAATACTAAATAATATATTTTTCATAATTCAGTTTTTATTGTTTAGCTAATATGTATTCGTATCTGGTAACGGCATTGTTATCAGCATCCAATCGTTCGTAATTCAAAGATAATTTAGGTGCATCTCCAGAAATTCCAGAATACGTTCTCATGTAAAAGATAACATTTTTACCGTTAATTTGAGTTTTTATACCAGATGATGCATTTATTCCTAATTCTCTGTTAACCAGATTAATCATGTCACTGTTTATCCAAGACCAAGTTCCAGTACCTCCAGATATAACATACCCCATTGGAGAATTTCCAATAGTAGTTGTTAAAGCACTATTATCTATTTTCAAAGTAAAATCTGAAAATGGCATACCAGCGATAGCGTTGGTAATATCTATTTTGGTCGCAAAGTCTGGGAAACTTTTCTTTTCAGCATCTAAATCTATTTGACTAGCGCTTTCTATGGCCCAAGTGCCCATTATTTGCTCGCTTCTATTTACAGTATCACCAAACGTACCTTCATTATCTGGACTACATTGGGTGAACATGACTAATATGCTTAATAAAAAGCTGTATTTAATTAATTTCATAGTGTTATTTTTTTTAGTTACAACCACCTGTTGGGTTTTGAATAAATCCTGTAAATACTTCAGTTGCTGGAAATTGAAACACCATGCCATTGCAATTCCAGGGTGCGTTTCTTATGGTGAGAGATGTTTCATTTACACCAATTCTTTTTAAGTCGTTAATTCTGTTTCCTTCACCAAGTAATTCGATACGTCTTTGCTCTCTTACTAATGTAATCAATTGTACTTTAGAAAGCCCACTAATTGTTGACAATCCAGCTCGGTTTAAAATTAAATTAATATCAGTTTCTGCTTGAGGAAGTTTACTGGTTTCAGCAGCTGCTTCGGCTCTGATTAAAAGTAATTCTGTATAATGCGCCAATGGTATGTGCAAAATTCCTTTGTCAAACTTTTTAAGAAAATATTCCCCATCAACTTCCGTAAGTAATGCTTTTCTTTTATCTGTTGATGGAACAGTGTTGTATAGATCTTGCATGATTCTAATGGTTGTATTGGTAACTGCTAAATCGGTTCTATACCTGCCAAAAGTTCCGCCTTTACTGTTTGCCGTAGTTTCTGAAACAATTCCGAAAATTGTTTCCACATTTGGTGTCTCGGTATTATCATTAACTACAAGGTTACCGGCAAACCTTTCAGTTCCCGTAGCACCACCTTGATATAAATTCACATCAAAAATGGCAGACGTATTTGTTAAGGCACTATTTGCATAACTGAACGCTTGTTCATAATTTGATCCAGCCGTGTCAATATTAGGTCCAAATCCTGCCTGGAAAAACACTTTAGCTAAATAAGCTTGTGCTGCTGCCTTGTTAGCATAGTACTGATTTTTGGTATTAGTTGTATTCAATAAACTTTCAGCCTCTTTCAAATCGCTAATTAAATTCCCGTAATTCTGTGCTACCGTCTCTCTTTTTTGACCAATGGCATTGTTAACCGAAGTAATATATTGAATGCCCAAATGTGAATTATCTGCACTATAACCAGGTGATTGCGACATGAATCTTGAAACTTCAAAGAGTGCTATACTTCTCAAAAGAAGGGCTTCTCCTTTTATTTCTTTTACTCTGGCATCGGTTGCAGATAGCCCCAATGCGTCCAGATTATTTTCGATTTGCCCTAACACCACATTAGCATCTAGTACAATTCTATAAAATCCTCGGTACATATTATCTCTAATGGTATTATTAAAGAATGAGGTGCTTCTGTTATAAATTTCGGTTTCGTCGGAATTAATCCCAACAGGCCCAGAAATATTATCGCCATTAATTTCGGCGTAAAGTTGAGCGTTTCCGCCTAAAGGCCAACCTAAATCATTATATCCTGCGTTTAATAAGGCTTCTAAATCGGCCAAATTGGTAGGGCCAACTATGTCTACATTTTGAGGAAGTTCTTCTAAATCACAAGAAACAAATAAAGATATAGAGAAAAACAACGCTAATATTAATTTTAAATTCATTTTCATCGTTTCCATTTTAAAAAGTTGCATTAATGTTAAATGTGAATGATTTTGCCTGTGGAATGCTTAAGTACGACACATTTGGCGATAAGTTTCTATCTCTTTGAAATTGAAAATCTCTCGCAATTTCTGGATCTCCACCAGGAAATTTGGTCCAAGTAAATAAGTTAGAACCAGTTAAAGCAAATTTTAATGAGCTTATGCCGGTGCCTTTTAAAAACTCGGCTGGCAATGTATAGTTTAGCGTAACGTTTCTTAATCTTAAATAAGACGCATCGTACAAAAAGCCAGTGTGGTTGTACTGCCACACACCTGAAAGGCCTCTAACTTCATTATAATCGTAAAACAGTCTAGGTTGGTCTGTAACGTCGCCAGGGTTTCGCCATCTATCATAAATATCTGTTCTCACGTTTGATGAATTATTTCCATCAATAAATGTACCTAAAGCACGTTTTGCAAAACTGTCGTAAATATTACCTCCAATGGTGAATACAAAATCTGTATCCAAGCCCCAGTTTTTGTATTTGAATTTATTAGCAAACCCGCCTGTTGCGTTCGGAATAACAGAACCTGCTGAAACTCTATTGGCTAAATCGAAGGTTTTGGTTTCGTTGCCTGCTTTATCCAAGAAAATTGGCAAACCATCCGTAGTATCCACTCTTGCAAAACGAACCAAATAATTAGTTCCAATTGGCTGACCTTCTATAACTCGGGTATCATTAAATCCACCTTCTAATAAATCTGGACTAACACCTCCCAAGCTAATCAATTTATTGGCATTGTGTGCTATATTGAAGGTTGTTGTCCAAGAAAAATTATTGCTGACAATATTTTTTGAAGTCATATTAAATTCAATACCCTTGTTTTCAATTTCGGCAGCATTTATCCATAAACTCTCGCCAAATCCTGATGACGGGATTTGGAATAAATCCAATAATACATCTTTAGATTTCTTGTAATATCCCGAAATTTCCGTTTCAAGGCGATTTTTGAAAAGGTTTAGTTCAATTCCGAAATCTACCGTTTGAGCTGTTTCCCATTTTAAATCTGGATTGTCCAGTCTGATAATGGATTTATAAGGATTCCCTAAATAATCAGTTCCAGAGTTTGGGATACTATAGGCGCCAAATCTTGAATCATTACCTATTTCAGAGTTACCAGTAATACCGTAAGATGTTTTAATTTTTAATAGACTTATGGTATTGCTATTTGCTATAAGACCATGCTTAGAAAAATTATACGCAGCCGAAACTGTTGGAAAAAATCCGTATCTATTATTTTCTCCAAAGCGAGAGGAGCCATCTAACCTTGCCAGCACCATTAAATCCAACGCATTGTTAAATGAATAGCTCACACGTCCAAAATAAGAAGCAAAGGAATAGGCTGATTTACCTGTGCTTTCTCGTGTGTAATCCGGTGCATCCGATTCATAAAGTGGAACGGGGCTATTAATATAACCTTGTGGGTTTCCGAATTTATATAACAATTTTTCACTACGTTGGTATTCTGTACCCAGTAAGAAGTTAAAAGAGTTTTTTTCGTTAACATCCCATAAATAGGATGCTGTAAAGTTTGTGTTGTAGTTAATTACAAAAAATGGATTTGCAGATGCAAACGTATTTCGTTCTGCTTCTGGTGTTCCACTAATTCTTCCGACTTCTAAAGATTGCCAGTAAAAATCTCTAAAATCCATATAGTCTAAAGACCCTGTTCCTCTAAGGTATAAATTTTTTATAGGTTGGTAGTCTATCGCAATTGAATTTATAGATCTCATTTCTTCAGATCTTCTATCTCTATATAGTAATTCTTCTAATGGATTACTGAACGAATTGTCAATATCTCCATTCGATTTATAAGGCGAATAAAAAGGTAAAGTGAAACTTTGGGCATTTCTCCAAGTATCGTTAATATTTACCTTATCGTAAACACCTCGGGTTAACGATGAGTTAAGTCCGATTTTTAGGTTTTTAAGTAACTGATAATCTAAATTAAAACGCCCACTTAACCTTTTGTATTCATCATTTTTAATGAAAGACTCCGTATCATCATACGACACGTTAGCATACATTTTTAATTTTTCAGTGCCATAATTCACAGAAAAACTATGTCTGTTTGATATTCCTGTTTTGGTCACTAAATCTACCCAATCGGTGTTTGTATTTAAGGCATCTTCCCAAGATGTATTTCCTGGTAAAGGCACTAAGCCAACATTCCCATCATTTTCCCAAGCTTCTTGATATACTTGCAACAATTGCTTATTATTCAATACTTTTGGTTTGTAAGTTGGGTCAGATGTGGTAACACTGCCTGTATATGAGAATTTCAACCCTTCCTTGCCCCTTTTGGTTTTAATTAAAATAACACCATTCGCTCCACGAGAACCATAAATCCCAGCTGCCGCGGCATCTTTTAAAACTTCTATGCTCTCGATATCATTTTGGTTCAAAGAAGCTAGTGGGTTATTGTTTTGTCCGTTCGAATCTCCTTGTAGAAAATAATCTTGTGTAATAGGTATCCCATCTACAACATATAGAGGGTCGCCCCCTGCAGAGATAGAAGAAATACCTCTAATTCTAACCACATTGGATGAACCCGCTAATCCAGAACCCTGAATTACCTGTACCCCAGCTGCTTTTCCTTGTAAGGCGGCATCAATAGAAGATACGGGGTTGTCTTTTAAATCCTCACCATTTACTCGTACAGCATTTCCAAGAATTTTACTTTTCTTCTGTACCCCATAACCAATGATCACAACCTCATCTAATTGGGCTGTATCATCAACCATCTGCACATTTAAAGTAGCCTGACCATTATAAGTGAGTTCTTTTGGTTGGTAACCAACATAAGTAAATACTATAACGTCTCCTTTTTTAGCTTCAATTTGATAATTACCATCAAAATCTGTGGCCGTACCCGTGGTGGTGTTTTTAATAACAACATTTACACCAGGTAGTGGAATTGAAGTCGATTGTTCTGTTACTATTCCTTTTAGCGTTGTTTGCCCAAATAAAATTACGGGAGCCAAAAGCATAAAAAACAGTAAACTGTTTAAAGTTGTTTTCATATAATTTTGTTAAATTAATGTTTTGTTTAGTTTATTATATTTTCACTTCTCATGTCAAATTTATGTAAATTTAATGTAAACCAGCAACCTTAAATTACGAAATTCACAACGAAAACGTTTTCGTGTTGACAACTTTGTACAAAACAGGTGTATTTTTGACAAATCAATAATATGCGGCGCGTTGCGCAATCGATTGAGATTTAATTCTATAGAAATACAGGGAATTAAAAAAGTCTGTTTAACAGAGAATTAAAAATTTACCTGTTTATCTAGATAAAGATCATTATATTTAAAGTCTTCCATAATTAATAAAC
Organism: Mariniflexile sp.; assembly: GCF_052728615.1. Classification (NCBI taxonomy): domain Bacteria; kingdom Pseudomonadati; phylum Bacteroidota; class Flavobacteriia; order Flavobacteriales; family Flavobacteriaceae; genus Mariniflexile; species Mariniflexile sp. The sequence goes on from NZ_JBFVFE010000009.1 coordinate 69,176, forward strand.
TAAATTTTGGCACGATGTGGGCATGGGCGAGAATTGGTTGCAAATACCAATGGAGAAGGCACATGGCGTATGCCTGTTAAAAATCAATAATCAACTACAAAATGAAAAGAAAAATCACTTTAAAGCAAATAGCAAGAGAATTGGATGTTTCCATTTCAACGGTATCTAAGGCATTGAGTGGCAGCAAAGAAATTAGCGAGGATACCAAACAAAAAATTCAAGCGTTCGCAAAATTGTACAATTACAGGCCCAACAATATAGCACTTAGTTTAAAAAACAGAAAGACCAAAACCATTGGGATTTTAATACCGGAAATTGTACATCATTTCTTTTCAACTGTTATTAGGGGTATTGAGTTGGTGGCCAATAAACGCGGGTACAATGTAATTGTTGGGTTGTCAAATGAGTCGTTCACCAAAGAAATAATAAACATGGAAATGCTAGCCAATGGCAGTATAGACGGGTTTATTTTATCAATTTCAAAGGAAACTTTGTTAAAACAGGATTATCACCATTTTAATGCCACTATCAATCAAGGGATGCCTATTGTTTTATTTGATAGGGTTGTTAGTGAAGTGAATTGCGACAAAGTAATTGTTGATGATTTTAAAGGCGCAGTAAAAGCTGTGGAAAAATTAATAGCAACAGGTTGTAAAAACATCGCATTGATAACCACTATGGATTATGTAAGTGTGGGAAGGCTTAGAACCCAAGGATATTTAGAGGCTTTAGAAGATGGAAATATAAGGGTGGACGCCAACTTAATTTTAAAGATTGATGATGCTTTGGATGTTGAAGGCCACTTTGAAGCTTTGGAAAATGAAATCGAACAATTTTTTAGGAGCAACAAAAAAATTGATGGTGTTTTTGCGGTTAACGAGTTGTATGCGGTAACCGCCATGAAAGCGGCACGTAAGTTGGGGCTTAGCATTCCCGATGATGTTCAAGTGATTGGTTTTACCGATGGCGTTTTGTCAAAACATGCCACGCCAAGTTTAACAACGGTAAGCCAGCATGGTCAAAAAATGGGTGAAAAAGCAGCCGATTTATTAATTGACAGATTGGAGCTTGAAGACGAGGAAAATGGCGAATATATTGAGGAAAATGAGCGTGAAGAGCATTTTAAAACCGTCATCATTGAAACCGAATTGATAGAAAGAGACTCCACTAAATGAGTCTTCAGTCTCAGTTCTCAGTCTCACTCCTTAACACCAAACAACTTAACAACATACGCCTTAACACCGAACAATATACGCTCCTTTTATAAAAAAGTTTGGAAGTGTAAAAATCTTTTATATATCTTTGCTCAAATCAAAACTAATATTTTCACTTCTCAGAAATAAGTTTTGATAAGTTTACCGCTTATCAAATAGTATTCATTTAACATATACTATTTAATGGAAAAGCGTAGATTGGGTTTCTGGCAAATCTGGAACATGAGTTTTGGGTTCCTGGGAATTCAGATGGGTTTTGCCCTACAAAATGCCAATGCGAGCAGAATACTCCAAATTTTCGGGGCCGACGTTCACGAGCTATCGTGGTTTTGGATCATTGCACCCTTAATGGGCTTGATCGTGCAGCCTATAATAGGTCATTATAGCGATAAAACTTGGGGGCGCTTTGGACGAAGAAAACCCTATTTTTTGGCAGGCGCTATTTTGGCATCGATCGGTTTGGTGCTGATGCCACAAGCAGACATTTTTATTGCATTTTTACCTGCGCTTTGGGTAGGTGCCGGCATGCTCATGATTATGGATGCGTCCTTTAACATTGCCATGGAACCTTTTCGGGCTTTGGTGGGCGATAATCTTAGGACAGACCAACGCACCTTAGGTTTCAGTGTGCAAACGGCACTCATAGGTTTTGGGGCCGTTATTGGTTCTTGGTTGCCTTATGTTTTAACGCATTGGTTTGGTATTTCCAATCAAACATCGCAGGGAACGGTCCCTCTAAATTTAATTCTATCATTTATAATTGGAGCTATTGTTTTAATAGCTTCTATTTTGGTAACGGTTTTAACAACAAAGGAATACACCCCAGAAGAATTAGAAAGTTTTGAAGACGAAAAAGCGCATTTGGAAGCGATTCAAAATGATGAAGAAGTTAAAGAATCCAGTTTATGGGATATTTTTGAGGACTTCAAAAAAATGCCAACTACCATGCGCCAGTTAAGCTGGGTACAATTTTTTTCATGGTTTGGTTTGTTTGGCATGTGGGTATTTGCAACCCCAGCCATCGCACAGCATATTTATGGGCTACCTTATACAGATAGCCAAAGTCCTTCCTACCAAGATGCGGGCGATTGGATTGGGATCCTTTTTGGGGTGTACAATTTAATTTCTGCGCTTTACGCTTTTGCGTTACCGTACATTGCCAAAAAAATGGGACGTAAAAAAACCCATGCCATGTCGTTGATTATTGGAGGTGTTGGGCTGCTCTCAATTTACATCATGCCAGATAAAAACTGGTTAATTGTATCCATGATAGGGGTGGGCATTGCTTGGGCCAGTATTTTGGCGATGCCTTACGCTATTTTGGCAGGGTCCATCTCTCCTAAAAAGATGGGCGTTTATATGGGGATTTTCAATTTCTTTATTGTCATTCCACAAATAATCAATGCATTAATTGGTGGCCCACTGGTTAGATATGCATATAACAACCAAGCCATCTTCGCTTTAATGTTAAGTGGCTTAAGTTTTCTTATTGCAGCAGCTTTAGTGTACAAAGTAAAGGATGTTGATGACGTGATACAATCATAATAAATGAACGATAAAGGAATCATATTCGACCTCGACGGGGTCATTGTAGATACCGCTAAGTACCATTACCTCGCATGGAAAAAAATAGCGGATGCTTTGGGTTTTGAATTTACCAAGGCGCATAACGAGCTATTAAAAGGTGTTAGTAGAACACGCTCGTTGGAAATTTTATTGGATATTGGAAAGGTCACCCTATCCGACAATGAAAAACAAAAAAAATTAATAAGTAAAAACAAAGATTACTTAGGCTATATTGAGAAAATGGGTGCCGATGAAATCCTTCCGGGTGTGTTAACGGTTTTGGATTTTTTAGATGAAAACAACATCCATTATGTTTTGGGCTCTGCCAGTAAAAATGCCGAATTGATTTTAAAACAAATAAACTTACACCATCGTTTTTTTGGAATTGTGGATGGCAATGCGGTTTCTAAAGCAAAACCAGATCCCGAAGTGTTTTTAATAGGGGCCCATAAGCTACACTTACCACCCGAAAATTGCATTGTTTTTGAAGATGCCATTGCTGGTGTGGAAGCCGCTAAAATAGCCAACATGACCGCCATAGGCATAGGCGACAAAGAAACACTTAGTGAAGCGGATTTTGTTTTTAATGATTTTACTGAAATTTCTGAAGCGTTTTTATATGAATTGCTGGATAGTACAAAGTATTAAGTATTAAGTATTAAGAGAATAGAACATAGAACATAGAACAAAGAATAAAGAGAATAGAATATAGAGAATAGAACATAGAACATAGAGGATAGACGTTGTGTTTTGTCTTTGAGCGAAGCGGTCTGTTTTCTATACTCTTTTGTCTATTCTCTTTTATCTCAAAAAAAAATATGAATCAAGATTATATCATACCAGATAATTGGTCCATCATAGAAGAAGGCTTTAGTGCATCGCGCATTGAATCTTCCGAAAGTTTATTTAGCATTGGTAATGGTGCCATGGGGCAGCGTGCCAATTTTGAAGAACAGTATTCTGGCAAATCCTTTCAAGGCAGTTATATTGCCGGGGTTTATTACCCAGACAAAACCCGTGTGGGGTGGTGGAAAAATGGCTATCCCGAATATTTTGCCAAAGTATTGAACGCTCCCAGTTGGATAGGAATTAACGTATCCGTTGATGGCGAACAACTCGATCTGTCCGCATGTAAAAAAGTGGAAAATTTTAGAAGGGAACTCAACATGCAAGAAGGTTGGTTGGCCCGAAGTTTTTCGGCTACCCTTCAAAATGATATTCACATTGAAGTAGAAACCAAACGATTTTTAAGTTTGGAGTTTGATGAAATTGGTGCGATTCAATACAGTGTTAAACCAATAAATAATAATGTAAACATCATTTTTCAACCGTATTTAAATAGTGCCATTACCAATAAGGATAGCAATTGGGATGATAAATTTTGGGATACCTTGGAGGTAAAGCACGAAAACCGTCAAGCGTTTATTCAAGCCAAAACCATGAAAACAGATTTTTACACCTGTACTTTTATGGAGTCTGAAGTATTTTTGAATAATAAAGCGGTTTCAATAAATCCAAGCAGACAAACAGATGAAAATTTTGTGGCTTTCAGTTATTCACAAGAAGTTAAAAAAGGGGACGTCTTTACCATCCATAAATTCGGTGGTTATACTGTGGATAGAAACCACGATAAGACCCAATTGGTTTCCGCAGCAAAAAAAGCCTTGAAAACCGCTACCGATTTAGGGTTTGATGGCTTATTGGAAACCCAGAAACAAGCTTGGGCAAATATTTGGGACCTGGCAGATATTGCCATTCAGGGCGATGTAAAAGCACAACAAGGCATTCGATTCAACATTTTTCAGTTAAATCAAACGTATTTAGGAAAAGATTCCCGTTTAAATATAGGGCCGAAAGGATTTACGGGCGAAAAATATGGCGGCAGTACCTATTGGGATACCGAAGCCTATTGCATCCCGTTTTATATGGCAACCAAAGGTGAACACGTAGCCAAAAAACTTTTGGAATACCGGTACAATCATTTGGAAAAAGCCATTGAAAATGCCGCAAAATTGGGTTTTAAAAACGGAGCTGCTTTATACCCTATGGTTACTATGAATGGGGAAGAATGCCATAACGAATGGGAAATTACCTTTGAGGAAATCCATAGAAATGGCGCCATTGCATTCGCTATTTATAACTACCACCGCTATACGGATGATTATAGTTATATCCCCGAAAAAGGATTGGAGGTTTTAATTGGGATTGCCCGATTTTGGCAACAGCGCGCTACGTTTTCAACCCACAAAAACAAATATGTTATTTTAGGGGTTACGGGACCAAATGAATATGAAAACAACGTCAACAATAATTTCTATACCAATTATCTGGCAAAGTGGTGCATTCAATATGCCATAGAAAATGTTATGAAGATGGAATCGGAATATCCATCCGATCATACCCGGATCATAAATAAAGTGAAGCTGTCCAATTCAGAAATAAATGAATGGAAAGCTGTAGCGGACAACATGTATTTCCCATATTCTGAAAAGCATCAACTGTATTTGCAACAGGATGGTTTTTTGGATAAAGAATTAATACCGGTTGCCCATTTAGATACGGCACAACGCCCCATCAACCAAAAATGGAGCTGGGATCGTATTTTGCGTTCGCCCTATATTAAACAAGCCGATACTTTACAAGGATTCTACTTTTTTGAAGATGATTTTTCCAATGGGGAATTGGAGCGCCATTTCGATTTTTACGAACCCTTTACGGTTCATGAAAGTTCTTTGTCGCCTTGTGTGCACAGTATCCAAGCGGCAAAACTGGGCAGAATGGAACAAGCGTACACCTTTTATTTAAGAACCTCCCGATTGGATTTGGACGATTACAACCACGAAGTACACGAAGGTTTGCACATTACTTCCATGGCAGGCACGTGGATGAGCATTGTGGAAGGTTTCGGTGGGATGCGCGTTAAAAATAATAGATTATCGTTCACACCAAAAATACCCAAACAATGGGAAAGCTATTCGTTTAAAATTAATTTTAGAAACCATATTTTAAAAGTGACTGTTAACCAAAAACAAACAACTTTTGAATTGGAAAGTGATACAGAATTGGAAATTAATGTGGATAACAAAAGGGTGCTGCTTCAAAAAAAGCGCATGCAAACGTTAATCTAATCAGAAGAATTCCATTAAAAACATTAACTTAAAAAACAAAATTGAATTGAGCTCAAATCAATAAAAAATAGCCCCTCAATAAGTCCTCCTATTTTTAAGGGGAGAGCTTGTACCGAGTTTTCGGTATGCCGATAGGCGGAGGGGTCCATATTACTAAATTAAAAAAACAAAAAAATGAAGTCATTTGTAAGTGTCCTAACCCTTTTGCTTTTAGCCCACAATGTTGTTGGTGCGCAAGAGTTGAAATCGCCAAACGGTGAATTAGCAATGCAATTTTCGCTAAAAAGTGATGGCACACCCACCTATCAGCTGTCCTATAAAAGCAAACCTGTTATAAAAACCAGTAGTTTAGGTCTGGAATTGAAAGATGATAAGAAATCACTATTAAACGATTTTACAATTTCAAATACAGAAACTACCACTTTTGATGACACTTGGAAACCTGTTTGGGGCGAAGTGAAAGCCATTAGAAATCATTATAATGAATTGGCGGTTACGTTAACACAGCGTGAAACCAATAGAATTGTCATCATTCGTTTCCGACTGTTTGATGAAGGATTAGGCTTTCGGTACGAATTCCCCACTCAAAAAAACTTGATATATTTTGTGATCAAAGAAGAAAAAACCCAGTTTGCGATGACGGGCGACCACACCGCATTTTGGATCCCTGGGGATTATGACACCCAAGAATACGATTATACAGAGTCTAAACTCTCTGAAATTCGTGGAAAATTTGATAAGGCGGTTACCGGCAATGCCTCTCAAGAACAGTTTTCTAAAACTGGTGTACAAACCGCTTTAATAATGAAAACCGATGATGGGTTGTATATAAACCTTCACGAAGCGGCATTGATCAATTACTCTTGTATGCACCTTAATTTGGATGATAAAAACATGGTGTTTGAATCGTGGTTAACACCTGATGCCATGGGCGATAAAGGCTATATGCAGGCACCCTTAAATTCGCCTTGGCGAACCATTATGGTAAGCGACGATGCGCGCGACATTTTAGCTTCAAAAATGACCTTAAACTTAAACGACCCCTGTAAAATTGAAGATACTTCGTGGATCAAGCCCGTAAAATATATGGGTGTTTGGTGGGAAATGATAACAGGAAAAAGCTCGTGGGCTTATACGGATGAGTTGCCTTCTGTGCAATTGGGCGTAACCGATTATTCCAAAGTGAAGCCAAACGGTACCCACGCCGCAAATAACGAAAAGGTAAAAATGTATATCGATTTTGCCTCAAAACATGGCTTTGATGCGCTTTTGGTTGAAGGATGGAACGAAGGATGGGAAGATTGGTTTGGAAAATCCAAAGATTATGTGTTCGATTTTTTAACGCCTTACCCCGATTTTGATGTGGAAGCGATCCATGCCTACGCAAAATCGAAAGGCATTAAAATGGTGATGCACCACGAAACGTCGGGCTCGGTTAGAAATTATGAACGCCATATAGATAAAGCCTACCAATTTATGAAGGCCCATGGGTACGATGCTGTTAAAAGCGGTTATGTTGGGGATATTTTACCACGTGGCGAACATCATTATAGCCAATGGATTGTCAATCATTACCAATATGCCATCGAAAAAGCGGCCGATTATAAGATCATGGTCAATGCGCATGAAGCGGTACGCCCAACGGGAATTTGCAGAACCTACCCCAATTTAATAGGAAATGAATCCGCAAGAGGGACCGAGTATCAGGCCTTTGGCGGTTCTAAACCCAACCATGTTACCATCTTGCCTTTTACTCGATTAATTGGTGGTCCCATGGATTACACACCCGGTATTTTCGAAATGGATATTAGTAAGTTCAGTCCTAATAATAATTCCCATGTAAATAGCACCCTTGCAAATCAATTGGCACTATATGTTACCTTGTACAGCCCCTTGCAAATGGCTGCCGATTTACCGGAACATTACGAGCAGTTTATGGATGCTTTTCAGTTTATAAAAGAGGTGGCGATCGATTGGGACGAAAGCATTTATTTGGAAGCTGAACCCGGTCGTTACATTACCGTGGCTAGAAAAGAGAAAGCTGCTAACAATTGGTTTATTGGGAATGTGAACGGTAATGATACCAGAACCTCAAACATAACATTTGACTTCCTTGAAAAAGGCAAAAAATATAGGGCCACCATTTATGCCGATGCCAAAGATGCGCACTATAAAACCAATCCGCAGGCCTATACCATAAAAACAATAAAGGTGACCAACAAATCAAAATTATCCCAAGTATCGGCGCCAGGTGGAGGTTATGCCATTAGTATCAAGGAAATTAAATAATAAGGATGTTGTTATAGGTTTTTGTTGAAGAAAAAAACATAAATCAATTATACATTAAAACCAATTGAAATGAAAAACTTAAGCCCTATATTTATAGTTTGGTTAGCGGTTTTATATGTGTCCTGCAATAATAGAAAAAACCAACCATCTTTAGAGCCTCAAAACAGTAACTTAATGGAAGAATATCTAGAAATTGAGCGCGTGGAACCAGCCAATTGGTGGGTAGGTTTTAAAAACACAGAACTACAATTATTGGTAAAACACCCAAACATAACGAATGCCATACCAGAAATAAATTACGCTGGGATTTCTATTATTAAAGTGCTTAAGGCAGATAGCCCCAACTATTTATTTATCGATTTGAATATTGCAAAAACCACTAAAGCAGGCAAATTCAATATCGTATTTAAGTTTGGAAATGGCGATAAAAAGCTTCAGACCTACCAACTAAAGTCAAGAAAAAAACCAGCAGAGGATTATATTGGTTTTAATAGTTCGGATGTCATCTATCTCATTACGCCCGATCGATTTTCCAACGGAGATCCTTCAAACGATATCAACGAAAATTTATTGGAGAAAACCATTGACAGAACCAATAATTATGCAAGGCATGGTGGCGATATTAAAGGGATTACAAATCATTTGGATTACATTGAAAGTATGGGGTTTACGGCCATTTGGCCAACTCCCGTGTTAACCAACGATATGCCCAGTGGTTCGTACCATGGTTATGCCATGACCGATTTTTATGAAATTGATCCACGTTTTGGCACCATGGAAGAATATCTGGAATTGGCCAGTAAAGCCAGGGAAAAAGGCCTAAAACTGATTATGGACCAGGTGGCGAACCACTGCGGATTAGAGCATTGGTGGATGAAGGATTTGCCATTTAAAAATTGGGTAAACTACCAGGAAAACTATGAGGAAAATATAGATGCTTGGGATAAAAAAGCAACCATTACATCCAATCACAGGCGCACCAGTAACCAAGATATTTATTCGTCTAGAATAGACCGAGAGGAGATGAGCGATGGTTGGTTTGTATCTGGAATGCCAGATTTAAACCAACGCAATCCGTTTATGGCAAAATACATCATCCAGAATAGTATTTGGTGGATAGAAACTGCTGGATTAGGAGGTATCCGCCAAGATACCTATCCATATTCCGATAAGGAGTTTATGAGCCATTGGGCTGGCGCCATTATGGAGCAATACCCTAATTTCAGTATTGTTGGCGAGGAATGGAGCTATAACCCATTGATCATTGGCTATTGGCAAAAAGGCGCTAACAATAGAGATGGGTATAAATCCAATTTAAAATCGCCCATGGATTTTGCCATGCAACGTCAAATTGTGAATGGATTGAACGAATGGGAAAGTTGGGACACGGGTTTGGTTAAAATGTATGAAGGGTTGGCAAACGATTTTCATTATGCCACTCCAAAAGATATCATGATTTTTCCCGACAACCATGATATGAGCCGCATTTTTACCCAATTAAAAGAAGACGTAGCCAATACCAAAATAGCATTGGGCTATATATTGACCTTACCTCGAATTCCCCAAATATATTATGGCACCGAAATTTTAATGAACGATTCAGCTAACCCGGGCGACCATGGTTTGATCCGTACCGATTTTCCGGGTGGTTGGGTAGGCGACACCATAAATGCCTTTACTGGCGAAGGTTTAAACAACGCACAAAAGGATATGCAAGGTTTTGTGAAGCAGATATTGAACTATCGCAAAAACAGCAAAGCCATCCACTATGGGAAAACCATTCATTTTGCACCGCTTATGGGTACTTATTTGTTGTTTAGGGTTGTTGAAGGCGAAACGGTTGCTGTGATAATCAATAAAAACGATAACCCTATAACCATCGATTTGAAACGGTATGATGAAATGGGGTTGAAAGATAAAACCTTAAAAAATATTGTAACCAACGAAACTTTTGTTTGGGGAGATGGGCTGACGTTGAATTCTAAAGGCATTAGCTTATTGACCACCAAAACCAATTAGAATGAAAGCTTTAGTATTTATAATAGCGGTTTCATGGTATCAAATGTTAAGTGGTCAAGCAACCTTTATTGTTGATAGTTTACCTGAAAATCACGACTATAAAAAGGACATATATATGTCTGGCGATTTTGAAGGCTGGTCTGGAGGAAATAAAGACTATAAATTAACAAAAACCAACAAACACTATCACATAACAATTCCTAAACTTAAAGAAACCATCAGTTTTAAATTCACTTTAGGTTCTTGGGATGTTGCGGAGTGCGATTTGAATGGAAACCCTGTTGAAAATCGTATGCATACCTTTAGCACTAAACTAGATACCATTCACATTAAAATTGTTAATTGGGCCGATGGAACTTCTAAAATAAATCGTTCCACAGCGTCAAAAAATGTACATGTTTTTGCGGAACATTTTAAAATGCCCCAGTTAGATAGAGAACGGAAAATTAGCGTCTATTTACCTCCAAATTATGAAACTTTTACCAAAAAATATCCAGTGTTGTATATGCAGGACGGACAAAACGTGTTCGATGTGGCGACCTCGTATGCAGGTGAATGGGAAGCCGACGAAACCTTAAACAAACTAAGTAAAGAAAAAGGATTGAATCTTATTGTGGTGGCCATCGATCATGGAAACCAGAAACGGATTAGTGAATATTCGCCGTGGTCCAACCCTGAATATGGAGAAGCCGAAGGCGATGCGTATCTAGAATTTATTGTAAATACCCTAAAGCCAGAAATTGATAAAACATTCCGGACTAAAAAAACGGCAAAAAATACGGCCATTATGGGTAGCTCCATGGGCGGACTTATATCGTACTACGCTGGTTTAAAGTACCCAAATGTTTTTGCTAAGGTAGGGGTTTTTTCGCCTGTATTTTGGTATGCTGATGAGATCTATTCATATACTGAAAAACATGCCCATGTAAAACATGTAAAAATCTATTTTTTAGTTGGCGGTAAAGAAGCCGAAGGGGAGGTAGAGGATGTTGAAAAAATGGTTAATATCATGAAAAACAACAAGTTTCCCGAAAACAATTTATACATCAAAGTAGTTCCGAACGGCACCCACAGCGAATCGTTTTGGAAAACAGAATTTGAAAATGCTATACTTTGGCTATTTAATTAAAAATTTATATCATAATGAAAAAGCAGCATACATACATTTTAATAACGATGGTTATCATCTTATATAGCTGTAATAAAACAAAAAAAACAGAACCAGTGCAAGTACCCATTGAAAATATAGCATATAAAAAACAAGTAATTTATCAAGTATTCACACGCCTTTTTGGAAACACCAACACCACCAACAAACCTTGGGGAACCATTGAGGAAAACGGGGTTGGAAAATTCAACGATTTTACCGATAAAGCCTTAAAGGAAATTAAGGATTTAGGGGTTACACACATTTGGTACACGGGCGTGCCGCATCATGGCGTAATCAGGGATTATACCAAATATGGCATTTCCAACGATGATCCCGATGTGGTTAAAGGGCGTGCGGGTTCGCCCTACGCCGTAAAGGATTATTACAATGTAAACCCCGATTTGGCTGTAAATGTTGAAAACAGATTGGAAGAATTTAAAGCACTTATTGAAAGAACGCACCATGAGGGACTTAAGGTAATTATAGACATCGTACCCAATCACGTCGCTAGAAATTATCAAGGATTAACAAATCCGGAAGGTGTTGAAGATTTCGGGGCTAGCGATGATAAAAATGTGACTTATGATGTTAATAATAATTTCTATTACAACACTAAAGAAGCTTTTAAGGTACCCGCTTGGAAGGATGGATATACGCCTTTAGGGGATGAAAAACATCTATTGGAAGATGATTATTTTGATGAAAATCCCGCAAAATGGACCGGGAATGGATCGCGCTTATCACAACCCAATTTTAATGATTGGTACGAAACGGTAAAAATCAACTACGGTATTTCCCCTGAAGGCAAAAAAGATTTTGAAGAATTGCCAGCAGGTTTTGAAAATGAAGATTATAAAAAGCATTTTGAGTTTTGGAAAGATAAAACCGTTCCCAATTCTTGGAAAAAATTTAAGGACATCGCCTTGTATTGGATTGGTTTTGGTGTTGATGGTTTTCGTTATGATATGGCAGAACTGGTGCCTGTGGAGTTTTGGAGCTATATGAATTCTGCAATAAAAATGAAAAACCCCGATGCTTTTTTAATGGCAGAAGTTTACAACCCCAGTTTGTACAGAGATTACATCAAAAAAGGGAAAATGGATTATTTGTACGATAAAGTGCAATTGTACGACACTATAAAACACATTATGCAAGGTTTTGGAAAAACAGATAATATCCCGCCTATCCAAGATGATTTAAAGGATATTGAGCACCACATGTTGCATTTTTTGGAAAACCATGACGAACAGCGTATTGCAAGTCCAGAATTTGCGGGAAGCGCCAAAAAAGGAAAACCCGCCATGGTGGTTTCGGCAACCATAAGTACCTCCCCAACCATGATTTATTTTGGGCAGGAAGTGGGAGAGCCAGCGGCCGAGGATGCAGGTTTTGGAAAACCTTCAAGAACATCAATATATGATTATGTGGGTGTACCACATCTTCAGCGTTGGGTCAATAACAAACAATTTGATGGCGGGCAATCAACAGAAGAAGAAAAAACATTGCGGGATTTTTATAAACGTCTATTGAATTTCACGATCAATAGTTCCGCATTGGCTGGAAATTATCAAGACATTCATTTATTCAACAGAGAAAATACAGAAAATTATAATGATAAAGTCTTGTCTTTTGTACGTTGGAGCACTGATGAAAAACTGATTGTTGTCTCAAATTTTGATGCAGAAAAAGGGTATGGATTCAATCTGAAAATTCCGAAAGACCTAATTGAAACTTGGAATTTAAAAGACGGTAACTACAAAACCAATGATGTTTTGTACAATGGGTTTTCATCAAATTTAACGGTTAAAGATGGTGTGGGTAGCATCAATATAAAGTTGGATGCGTTAGAGTCATTCATATTAAAAATTCAATAAAACCATGAAAACCCTGCAAGGTTTTTAAAACCTTGTAGGCATAATCAACAGAAGAATATACTTGCAGATGAAACATATTATAATTACCATACTAACAGTAATAGCATTCACAAGTTGTGTACAACAAAACAAAACAAAGGCTGTTGAAGCAAACCCAAAAACACCATTTGTTTGGGAAGGTGCCAATATTTATTTTTTGCTAACCGATCGTTTTAATAATGGAGACAATTCCAATGATATTAATTTTGGTAGAACAGCTGAAACAGCAAAACTTCGAGGTTTTGAAGGCGGCGACATAAAAGGCGTGACACAAAAAATTAAAGAAGGTTATTTTACAGAATTAGGAATCAATGCCATTTGGATGACACCCATAGTGGAACAAATACATGGCGGAACGGATGAAGGCTCCGGATTGAGCTACGGTTTTCATGGCTATTGGACCAGTGATTGGACAGCCATAGACCCCAATTTTGGAACCAAGGAAGATCTGCATCAACTGGTTGCGGCGGCACATGAAAAAGGTATCCGTATTGTGTTGGATGCTGTAATAAACCATACAGGGCCTGTTACCGATAAAGACCCCGTTTGGCCAAATGATTGGGTAAGAACCGGACCAACCTGTACGTATGATTCTTATGAAAACACCACCGCCTGTACCCTGGTTAAAAACTTACCGGATATAAAAACAGATAGTAACGACCATGTAGAGCTACCACCTCAATTGGTCGAGAAATGGAAAACCGAAGAGCGTTATGAACGGGAAGTTGCAGAATTGGATGCGTTTTTTAAAAGAACGAGCTACCCCAGAGCGCCCCGATTTTATATCATAAAATGGTTAACCGATTATATCACGGAATTTGGAATTGATGGATATCGGGTAGATACCGTAAAGCATACTGAGCCGTTTGTATGGCAGGAATTTAGAAAAGAATGCGATGTTGCTTTTGCGGAATTCAAGAAAAACCATCCCGATAAGGTTTTAGATGACAATAAATTTTATTTGGTAGGTGAAGTTTATAACTACGGAATCAATACGGGACTATATTTTGATTTTGGGGATAAAAAGGTAAATTATTTTGATAAGGCTTTTAACAGTCTTATTAATTTTCAATTCAAATGGAATGCAGCACAACAGGATTATGAAACACTTTTTAGCACCTATTACAATTATTTGAACACCGATTTAAAAGGTTTTGGAACGCTTAATTATTTAAGTTCGCACGATGATAGCGTACCTTTTGACGCCAATAGAAACAAACCATTTGAAGCTGGTACAAAATTGTTGCTCGCTCCCGGAACCTCGCAAGTGTATTACGGCGATGAGTCGGCACGTTCGTTGGTTGTTGAAGGCGCCCAAGGTGATGCTACCTTGCGTTCTTTTATGAATTGGAACGCCATAAAAAGCAACCCACAAACAAAAACCATATTGGCCCATTACCAAAAGTTAGGACAGTTTAGGGCAAACCATCCAGCCATTGGCGCGGGCATCCATCAAATGATAACCCAACAACCTTATGTGTTTTACAGAAGTTTTGCAAAAGGAGCTTATACCGATTTGGTAGTTGTTGGGCTCGATTTATCTAAGGGCAAAAAAGATATGGATGTATCAAAAGTATTTAAAGAAGGCGATGTGCTTCATGATGCGTATTCCAATCAAGATGTAACGGTTATAAATGGGAAAGCCATGATTGATTCTGAATTTGAAATAGTTCTACTGGAAAGGAAATAATTTGAATTCTTGGTTTATGACCTTGTAGGCCTGACATTATTTATCTACATATTAGCATCTTTAATTATATGTTAAAATTGCCAAGTTCTTTTTATTTTTCGATACATTATAGCTTGAAAGAAAACAGCTGTTCATCCGACTGATTTTTAGATGAACAGTAACAATTTTAACTTAAAGAAAAGAATATAATGATGCTAACTTGGAAAGAAGTTATCGATTTTTGCGTAAAAGGAAACCCAACTCCAGACAAGCGGGTCGAGAAAACAGAGGCTGAATGGCGGCAAATTCTGACCCCCGAACAATTCAGGATCACACGACAAAAAGGAACGGAACATCCGCATAGTGGAGCACTTTGTAGTATCCATGAAGCTGGAAAGTATAATTGTGTGTGTTGTGATACCCCATTGTTTGATTCTACCATAAAGTTTGAATCGGGCACCGGTTGGCCTAGTTTTACACAGCCCATTAAGCCAAATGCCATTAAATACCATAAAGATGGTTCGTTTGGCATGGTACGGGTTGAGGTAATGTGCAATACCTGCGATGCACATTTGGGGCATGTGTTCCCTGATGGTCCAGAACCCAGTGGATTGCGGTATTGTATCAATTCAGAATCCCTGCAATTGGAAAAAAGCAGTAATTAATAAACTTCTTCCCTTTTTCAAGGGAAGGGTAAAAAACCACCTCGTCTTTGGTTTCCTTTAAGGGGAAACCAAATCCACTCCTCCTTGAAAAAAGGAGGAGAGTTAAAAATCGGTAGTACATGGATATTTTGAACTAAAATCCAATAACTCTTTAACCGCATGGTTTGGGTTAGCTTATATGGTAATAGAACTAAAAATAAAATCTAACCTCTGCACAACTCCTTCCCTTTTTTCAAGTGAAGGAGTCTGCAGGACGGAAGGGTTAATAAACTTGGACAAAATACGCAACCATAAATGCTCCCATTGATGGGATTCCTTATGCAAAGGAATTTGGATTGGTGGACAGGCAGGAAAAACCACCTCGTCTTTGGTTTCCTTTAAGTGGAAACCAAATCCACTCCTCCTTGAAAAAAGGAGGAGAGTTAAAAATCGGGAATACATGTATGTTTTGAACTAAAATCCAATAACTCTTTAACCGCATGGTTTGGGTTAGCTTATATGGTAATAGAACTAAAAATAAAATCTAACCTCTGCACAACTCCTTCCCTTTTTTCAAGGGAAGAGCCTGTGCCGAATTTATTTCGGTATGGCTTTGATTTCCCCAAAGGAAATCAAAGACGGAAGGGTTATGGAAAGTTAAAAACAAAAAGAGTAATTAAATGAAAACTAAAAATATAAAACAAGCCACCTTTGGTGGCGGCTGCTTTTGGTGTACAGAAGCCGTATTTCAAGAATTAAAAGGTATTGAAAAAGTAATTTCGGGGTATTCTGGAGGCCATGTGCCCGGACATCCAACCTATCGGGAAATATGTTCTGGTTTAACAGGACATGCAGAGGTTGTCCAAATCACTTTTGATGCGGATACCATTTCTTATGAAGATATTTTGGTTATTTTCATGACCACGCACGATCCAACCACTTTGAACAAACAAGGCGCCGATGTTGGCACACAATACCGTTCGGTAATTTATTACCATGATGAAAACCAAAAAGAGATTGCCGAAGCAGTTGTTAAAAAAGTGGCGGACTATTATGATAAAAAAATTGTAACAGAAATCAGTCCGTTGGATATATTTTATAAAGCCGAAGACTCCCATCAAGATTATTACCGAAACAATAAAGAGCAAGGCTATTGCAGTTTTGTTATCATGCCAAAATTATCAAAACTGCGAAAACTTTATTCGGATAAATTAAAATAAACCTGCAAATTTAAGTAAACCCTATATATGTAAATTAACCTGCAAGGTTTTAAAAACCTGGCAGGTTTAAATCAGAAAAAATGAAACTCCATATAGAAGACACATTAACTAAAGAATTACCAGCAGACCCCATTTTGGAAAACACCAGACGGCAGGTTGAAAAAGCTTGTTTTTCCTTTGTAACGCCAAAACAAACAGCGAAACCAGAATTACTTCATGTATCATCCGAAATGCTCAAAAATATAGGACTCACCATAGAAGAGTCACAAAGTGAAGCATTTCTAAAAGTATTTACTGGTAATGCCGTTCTTCCAAACACAAAACCCTATGCGATGTGTTACGGCGGCCATCAATTTGGTAATTGGGCAGGACAATTGGGCGATGGGCGTGCCATAAATTTGGCAGAAGTTGAACACAACAATAAACATTGGGCACTTCAATTAAAAGGTGCCGGCGAAACGCCCTATTCCAGAACTGCCGATGGATTGGCGGTATTACGTTCTTCCATTCGGGAATATCTATGCAGTGAAGCCATGCACCATTTAGGCGTGCCAACTACCAGAGCATTGTCGTTGGCATTATCGGGCGACCAAGTGTTGCGGGATGTTTTATATAATGGCAACCCAGAATACGAAAAAGGTGCCATTGTTTGCAGGGTGTCGCCATCGTTTTTACGCTTTGGAAACTACGAAATTTTTGCGGCGCGCCAAGATTTTAAAACCTTGAAAC
The DNA here is from genome assembly GCF_052728615.1 of Mariniflexile sp. Taxonomy (NCBI): domain Bacteria; kingdom Pseudomonadati; phylum Bacteroidota; class Flavobacteriia; order Flavobacteriales; family Flavobacteriaceae; genus Mariniflexile; species Mariniflexile sp. Next base: position 86,717 of record NZ_JBFVFE010000009.1, read on the forward strand.
TATTGGTAGATTATACCATTAATCATTTTTTTAGCGATTTAGGCGAGCCTTCCAAAGAAACATATTTAGTCTTTTTTAAAGAAGTCGCTCAACGAACTTTAGACATGATCATCCATTGGCAACGTGTGGGTTTTGTGCATGGCGTGATGAATACCGATAATATGTCCATTTTGGGGTTGACCATAGATTATGGCCCTTATGGTTGGCTGGAAGGCTTCGATTTTGGATGGACACCCAATACTACCGACCGCCAACATAAACGTTACCGTTACGGCAATCAACCAAATATTGGACTTTGGAATTTATACAAACTAGCCAATGCCTTATATCCTTTAATTGAAGATGAAGAAACACTTAAAGGTGTTTTAGACGCCTATAAATCGGATTTTGATATGAAATCTTTAGCGATGATGCGTTCAAAACTGGGATTGGAAGTTGAAGGTGTTTCAGATGCTTTGTTAGTTCAAGATTTGGAAGCTAATTTGTTACTCACAGAAACCGATATGACCATTTTCTTTAGAAAATTAAGTGATTTTGATAATAAAAAACCTTCCGAAGGATTAGAAATTGTTGAAAATGCTTTTTATGTTCCAACTGAAATTTCAGAGGATATTCAACAAAAATGGGCATCATGGTTTCAAAAATATTCTGAACGTTTAGCACAAGAAAAAATAAATTCCATAGAACGAAAAGAAAAAATGAATTCGGTGAATCCAAAATATGTGCTTCGTAATTACATGACGCAATTGGCCATTGATGATGCCGATAAAGGCGATTATAAGTTAATTGATGGGTTGTTCCAGATGCTTAAAAAGCCTTATGATGAACAGCCCGAGCAGGAAAAATGGTTTGCAAAACGTCCCGATTGGGCACGACATAAAGTAGGCTGTTCCATGTTATCGTGCAGTTCGTAAAATATGCCATTCAGTTAAAAAAACATACAAAGTGAATTTAGGATTAGGAATGGCAGCAATTGGAAGGCCGCATTACATTAATGTAAGGACCAATACCGTTGCAAAAAGTAATGTAAACGACCTTAAAACTACTGGATTTAAGGTGTTGGATGAAGCTTATAATTTGGGCGTGCGCTATTTTGATACGGCACCAGGGTATGGATTGGCCGAAAATTTACTGATAGATTGGTTATCTGATAAAAACGATAAAACCATTCAAGTCGCCACAAAATGGGGTTACATTTATACTGCAAATTTTAATAAAGATGCGTTAGTGCATGAAGTTAAAGAGCACAGCGTTTCAAAATTAAAAGCACAATGGAAAATATCTAAAAGCCTATTGCCATTTTTAACGACCTATCAAATTCATTCGGCAACTTTGGAAACAGGTGTTTTGGAAAATACAGCGGTTTTAAAGGAGTTGGCGTATTTAAAAAGTGCCTTTAATTTAAAAATGGGAATTTCAACAACAGGCGTCAATCAGGTTGAGGTCATTAAAAAAGCATTGGATGTAACCGTAGAAGGCACACCGGTTTTCGATACCTTTCAAAGCACTTATAATATTTTAGATCAAACTATTTTAGAAGTTGGCGCATTATTGAAGCAGGAAAACAAAAAACTGATTATAAAGGAAGCCTTGGCAAATGGGAGGGTTTTTAGAAACAAAAATTACCCGGAGTATAACGATTTATATAAGACGCTTGAAAGCTTGTCAAAAAAGTATGGCGTTGGTGTAGATGCCGTTGCATTACGGTTTTGTGCTAAAACCATGCCCGAAAGTATGGTTTTAAGTGGCGCGAGTACGGTGTGTCAGTTACGGGAAAATTTAAAAATGGATGCTTTTGCTTTAACTGGAGAAGAGCTAAATCGGTTACAAAGTTTTGGAGTTAAACCAGAAACCTATTGGAACGAGCGCAAGCAATTAAAATGGAATTAACATTAAAAATAGCACTGGGAGGGGGTTGCCATTGGTGTACCGAAGCTGTTTTTCAAATGTTGATTGGCGTTGAAAAAGTTGAACAAGGGTATGCGGCTTCAATGGAGGAAAACAATACTTTCCCAGAAGCGGCCATAGTCCATTTTAATTCGGAAGTTATTTCATTGGAAACACTTATGGAAATTCATTTACATACCCATAAAAGTACCAGCAACCATTCCATGCGAACCAAATACCGTTCGGCTATTTATGCATTTTCAGAAGAACAAAAACAGCAATCTCAAGCTATTATCAAAAATTTTCAAAAGGAATTTGATACTGAATTAATCACAAAAGTTGACCCCTTTCATTCCTTTAAAGCATCGCGTGAAGCCATCCAGAATTATTACGGAAAAAATCCTAAAAAGCCATTTTGTAAAACGTTTATCAATCCTAAACTGAAATTAGTAAGGGAACGGTTTTCTAAACACGTGAATATTGAAAAGTTAGAGCATTTGGAAGAATAAAAGTAGATATAACCAGAATTATTATTTTTAAAAAAGTATCTGATGTATTTTTGTGGTTCTTTATATAAGAATTAAAGTGATTATATGACTTCTGTAAACGATTTATTAAATCTATTGATTTTAGAAAAAATCAGTGAAACCGAATTCAATGGTGTTAGTAAAACCATTGGCAGCCCTATTGTTTTTGGTGGTCAGGTGCTGGCGCAAGCTATAAATGCCGCTAGTAGAACCATTACCAATAACCGCATGTTGCACTCCATGCATGCCTATTTTTTGGAAGCTGGAAATCTAGAATTGCCCATTACTTACAATGTGAGCATTGTTAGGGACGGGGGTAGTTTTTCGGTGCGTCGGGTTACGGCGCATCAAAAAGAACGCACTATTTTTATTTTATCGGCGTCATTTCATAAAAAAGAAGATGGGCACAACCATCAAATAGAAATGAAACCCAATTTAAAGCAACCTGAAGAGTTATTGGGTTGGACCGATATCCTTCAACAATTCGGGGATTATTTACCAAAAAGCCTCAAAGCTTTTTTTGAAATTGATCGCCCAATTGAATTTAAACCAACAATCATTGTAAATCCAATGGACAAAAAAGATTTACCGCCATATAGCGATGTGTGGTTCAAGCTAAAAGGCGATGCAAAAAATTTGGATTTAGCCACCAAACAGCAAATATTAACATATATTTCCGACTATAATATTTTAGGTTCCACACTATATCCGCACGCCAGTAAAGCACATTGGGGCAATACGCAAACCGCGAGTTTAGACCATTCCATGTGGTATTTTAGGGATTTTGACTTTAATGATTGGTTATTGTATGCCACGGAATCTCCAAGCACTTCCAATGCCCGGGGTTTTGCTAGGGGCAATATATTTACCAGAGACGGCAAGTTGGTTGCTTCCGTAGCACAAGAAGGTTTAATGCGACCTAAGGATTAACGATTTACGATTTACGATTTTTGATTTTTGAATGAAAGCGTATAAAAAAATAATGAACAATGGATAATTCAATTTTAAAAATAGGACATCGAGGTGCTAAAGGACATTTAGCCGAAAACACTTTGGAATCCATCAAAAAAGCGTTGCAATTAGGGGTTGATGGCATTGAAATAGATGTGCATAGATGCGCTTCTGGCCAATTGGTGGTTTTTCATGATTTTACCTTGGATAGGATGACCAATGGTACTGGCGAAGTGTCAAAACACACCCTTAACCAATTAAAGCAAGTGGAGGTTAAAGGGCATTGCCAAATTCCCACCTTGTCGGAAGTTTTGACTTTTGTAAACAACAAATGCTTATTGAATATTGAATTAAAAGGACATGATACGGCAGAAGAAGCAAGTAGATTGATCGCTTTTTTTGTTGAGAAAAAGGGTTGGGACTATAAGAATATCATAGTTTCCAGTTTCCAAAAGGAATTGCTGCAAACGGTTTTTAAAATAAACAAAAACATACCGTTAGGCGTATTGACCGATTCCAATCTTGATAACGCTGTTGCTTTTGCAAAAACAATAAAAGCAGTTTCCATACATCCAGATTACACCATGTTAACCCATGAGGTCGTTGAGAATTTAAAAAAAGATTTTAAAGTCTTTACTTATACCGTAAACAACTTAAAACCTATAAAGCGCATAAAATCTTATGGGGTAGATGGGGTTATTTCCGATTTTCCGAATAGGTTATGAACATATATAAATGAATAAGGAAGAGTTTAACGAGAAAATAGTTGAAATTGTGCATTCTGAAATGCTCAATTTTTCAAAAGATGAAATAAAATGGCTTTACAAAGTCTGGTTTAGCGGGGAGTCCTCTAATGGTAAATGGATTCAAAAAAAGGAAGTAATTAATTCTAACCAAAATGTTCCTGATAAAGCTTATTTAAGAGGTGTAGATTTGCCTTTCTATTTTGGAAATATAGAAGCTTCCAAAAAAAGGATAATGATTATAGGTTTAGATCCTTTGAGAAGTAAATCTGCTTTTGAAAAGGCCGAAAAATCTAATGGTAATAAAGCAAATATTTATGAAGATGTATTATTAAGCACTCCTTACGCTTTGCATTCTAAAGCAGTTAGAGAAGGTAAAACAAATAATTATTGGAAGATTATTGAAGGTTTAAAGGATGATAATTTCATCTATTTGACAGATTTGTACAAAACCTTTTTCAAAACAAATGTTTCCTCTAAAGTTACAAGAAGTTACAATTATTACAAACAAGAAAATGTATCTAATAATTCTCGAGAAATATTATTAAAAGAAATAGAATTGATTAGACCTGATGTAATTGTAACATTTGGTAACGATGTAAAGTATGCAATTGGAGAATTGGTTGATAAAAAAATACCAACTTTATCTAAAGAGTCTGAAATAATAATAGCAGATAATTTAGGAGGAATTCCGATTTTGCCTTTTGTTCATCCAGCAGCAAGATATAGTAAATTAAAAAGTTTTTTTATAAATAATGATTTTAATATTAATGAGATAAAAACAAAAGCTGATTATGGATTGTCATTCTCTAAGTTAATACAGCATTATTTAAGTAAATGAGCTTTAAAGACGTTATTGTCATTGGAGGAGGTGCTGCCGGTTTTTTCGCCGCCATTAATATAGCAGAACAAAGCCCAAGTCTTAAAGTTGCCATATTAGAACGAGGAACTGAAGGTTTACAAAAAGTAAAAGTTTCTGGAGGAGGCCGATGCAATGTAACGCATGCCGAATTTATTCCCCAAGAATTAATAAAGCATTATCCCCGTGGTGAAAAGGAATTGTTAGGGCCTTTTCATCAATTTATGACGGGCGATACCATGGAGTGGTTTGAAAAACGAGGTGTTGAACTGAAAATTGAAGATGATGGTAGGATGTTTCCCGTGTCAAATTCATCACAAACTATTATTGATTGTTTTTTGACTGAAGCTAAAAAGCATCAGGTTGAAATTTTGTACAATCATTCCGTAAAGTCCATAAAGAAAGTAGAAGATGCTTGGAAATTAGACACCTCGCAGGGTGATTTTTCAACTAAAAAATTATTGATTGCTACTGGCAGTAATCCTAAAATCTGGAATCTTTTAGAAAAATTGGGTCACACTATTTCACAACCAGTGCCTTCGTTGTTTACATTTGATATTAAGGACGAGCGCATCAAAAACATCCCTGGTGTTGTAGCTCAAAATGTAACGGTTAAACTACTGAATAATTTCTCTCCTTTAGAAGGAGAGATGTCTCGAAGAGACAGAGAGGTTTTAGAATCCGAGGGCCCTTTGCTTATTACCCATGTTGGAATGAGTGCACCAGCTATTTTAAAATTATCGGCTTTTGGAGCGATAGAACTGGCAAAAAGGAATTATAAATTTGAGATTGAAATCAATTTTATAAAACAATCGTTTGAAGATTGTTTGGATGTTTTAAAAGAATTGAAACACGGTTTAGCAAAAAAAACAGTATTCAAATTTGCGCATTTTGACTTACCAAAACGCTTATGGCAAAATTTAGTGTTGGCTTCTGATATAAACCAAGAAACCCGTTGGGCAGATTTGAATAAAAACCAATTGGAAACTTTAGCATCGCAACTCACACAAGCCATTTTTAAAGTGGATGGAAAAAGCACCTTTAAGGAGGAATTTGTAACCGCAGGCGGTGTCGATTTAAAGGAAATCAATTTTAAAACCTTTGAAAGCAAACTTCATAAAAACCTTTATCTTGCCGGCGAAGTTATAAATGTGGATGCCGTTACAGGCGGTTTTAATTTTCAGAATGCTTGGACCGGGGCTTATATTGCAGCAAAAAATATCGCTCATTAACCTGCAAGGTTTTAAAAACCTTGTAGGTTTTAGTTTAAACTAGCGTTTGGAACTAAGTATTCAAAAGTCAATTAACTAATCTGTGGTCAATACAAATTATAAACACTCTAAAATAATTCCTCCCCTTTTTTTAAGGGGAGAGCCTGTGCCGAATTCATTTCGGTATGCCGATAGGCGGAGGGGTCAAATCTTTTTCAAGAAGAACAATTTCGATTTATCGAAATTAGGAGGGTTAGTATAAAAATATTTTTTTATGTTCCAATCAACCTGCAAGGTTTTAAAAACCTTGTAGGTTTGTTATGACGGAAAACCTGACAGGTCTAGTGGTTTCGCAATATATTTTTAATATATTTACTATATAAAATCTATATATTATGGGAAAGACTAAAAAATTAATCGAATTAGATGATAAGGCCATAAAAATCCTCGAGAAACAGGCGAAACTTCAAAAACGCTCACTCAAAAATTATCTGGAATATACTTTGGAAGATATCGCCACCCGATATAGCGAGCCTTCTGAAGCATACAAAAAAATGATGGATGATATGTTGGAGAGAACGGAAAACGGGACGCTAGAAACGACGCCGCTTTCAGAAGTTTTAAAACGTTATGGACGTGAATTATGAAATTTCCAAAGAGGCAGATATTGACCTCAATAAAGCAATTTGTTTTTTCCGAATGTATGACAAGGAAGAAGCTTTTACAGATGATTTAATCAATCAATTAAGGCTCATTTGCTCCATGCCTAAAGCGTTTCAGCTACGCTATAAAAAAGTTAGAATAGTACAGTTAGAACATTTTAATTATTCAATTCATTACACAATTTTCAATAAACGGATTCTTATATTAAAAATTCTAAACCAGAACCAAAACTTCTAAACATGCAAACTTCCATCGCACTTTTAAGAGGCATCAATGTTGGCGGACATAAAAAGGTCCCCATGGCAGAATTGCGCGATTTGTTGGCCAATGCAGGTTTTCAAAACGTTCAAACCTATATTCAAAGCGGAAACATTGTTTTTCAATCTTCAAAAAAAGCATCCGAATTGGAAATAAAAATTCAAAATCTTATTTCTTCACATTTTGGGTTTGAAGTTTCCGTGATAGTAAAAACAAATAAGGAATTGCAAACCATTTTTGACGGTTGTCCTTTTTCAAAAGAAAAAAAAGAAAAAAGCTATTTCATACTGCTCAGCAATATTCCTGAAAGTCATTTGGTTGCTGAAGTGGATTTATTGACTTATGATAATGAAGAAATCATCATAAAAAACGATGGTCTTTATTTTTACTGTTCAACGGGTTATGGGAAAACAAAATTCAATATGAATTCATACGAACGAAAATTAAAGGTTTCAGGAACCGCAAGAAACTACAATACCATGGTAAAGTTATTATCTTTGTCTGCTGAAAATTAAGAAATGACTGAACAAGACTTTATACTACTGCCATATCCAAATACTTTAGAAAGTGGAAAAATAACTTGGGAATCGCCCAGTAACATTGCGTTGGTAAAATATTGGGGGAAAAAGAAAGACCAAATACCTGAAAACCCATCCATAAGTTTTACGCTCAGTAATTGTAAAACCATTACAACATTGACTTTTTCTAAAAAAAAAGATACTTCTAATTTTGAGTTCGACGTGTATTTAGATGGCGAGAAGAAAGACGATTTCAAACCAAAAATCCAGACCTTTTTTGAACGTATTGAAGTTTATTTGCCATTTTTAAGAAACTATAAGTTCAAAATTGAAACCAAAAATACGTTTCCACACAGTTCGGGTATTGCATCATCGGCAAGTGGCATGAGCGCGTTGGCGTTGTGTTTAATGAGTGTGGAAAAACAATTAATTGAAAAAGTTGTCCCGTCGAGCGCTCCCGATTGCTATCGGGACGAGACATCTTCCAGTAACGAATACTTCAACCAAAAAGCATCTTTTTTAGCGCGGTTGGGTTCGGGTTCTGCTTGTAGAAGCATTGAAGGCGATTTAATTGTTTGGGGAAAAACCAATTCAATTGAAGGAAGCAGCAATTTATTCGGGGTAAAATATCCTTATAAAATACATGATGTTTTCAAAGCGTACCAAGACACTATTTTACTGGTCGATAAAGGTAAAAAACAGGTAAGCAGTACGGTTGGGCATAATTTGATGCACAACCATACGTATGCGAAAAACAGGTTTCAGCAGGCACATGACAACCTTGAAAAGTTAAAAACCATATTGGAATCCGGCGATTTGGATGGTTTTATAGCGTTGATTGAAAGTGAGGCCCTCACACTACATGCCATGATGATGGCCAGTATGCCCTATTTCATTTTAATGAAACCAAATACTTTGGAAATCATCAATAAAATATGGAAGTTCAGGCAAGAAACCGGTTTGCACATCAGTTTCACTTTGGATGCTGGCGCAAACGTGCACGTGTTGTATCCAAAAAATGAAACTTCTGAAATTTTAGAATTCATTAAAAATGAATTAGTTGCACAGTGTCAAAACGGGCATTATATTTGCGACCAAATTGGTTTCGGGGCTCGATTAATTAAGAATTAAGAATGAATAATTGAAAATTGAAAACAGATGAAAGCAACATTATTAAAGACAAAAGTTTTGATTTTGCAGTAGCTATCGTAAACTTATACAAGCATTTGGCATACAATAAAAAGGAATATGTCTGTCAAGGCAACTATTAAAATCAGGAACGTCCATCGGCGCAAAAGTTAGAGAAGCCGAATTTGCACAAAGTAAAGCCAGACTTCACAAGTAAAATGTCCATCAGCTTAAAATAAACAAATGAAACGGATTATTGGATAGATTTACTTCACGCAACTGATTTTTTAACTTTGGAAGAATTTGAAAAATATAAACCTAAAACGCAGTAAATGTTGAGATTATTGGTTAGTATTGTAAAAACATCTAAAGAATAATCATTAACTTTGCATTATTAATTTTTCATTAAAAAGAATGAAAGGACCATTATTTTACTCTAAAATCCTACTTTTTGGCGAATATGGAATCATTAAAGATTCCAAAGGATTGTCCATTCCTTATAATTTTTACAATGGTGCCTTAAAAACCGATAAAAATCCTTCTGAAGTTGCTAAAAAATCCAATGAAAGTTTAAAGCGTTTCGTGGGGTATCTTGAAACCATTCGTCCAGCCTTGGTAACTTTTGATATCAATGCACTTAAAACCGATGTAGAAGCGGGCATGTATTTTGATTCGTCAATACCCCAAGGGTATGGTGTTGGTAGTAGCGGGGCATTGGTTGCGGCCATTTACTATAATTATGCACATAATAAGGTTACGGTTTTAGAGAATTTAACCCGCGAAAAATTACTGACTTTGAAATCGATTTTTTCTGAAATGGAATCTTTTTTCCACGGAAAATCATCGGGTTTAGATCCTTTAAACAGCTATTTGAGTATTCCAATTCTTATCAATTCACAAGATAATATTGAAGCTACAGGCATTCCTTCGCAAAAAGCCGATGGCAAAGGCGCGGTGTTTTTATTGGATAGCGGTATTATTGGCGAAACGGCGCCCATGGTAAGTATTTTTATGGAAAACATGAAGCAGGAAGGGTTCCGCAAGATGCTAAAAGACCAGTTTATTAAACACACCGATGCTTGTGTGGACGATTTTTTGAAAGGCGATATAAAATCCTTGTTCAAAAACACCAAACAACTATCAAAAGTCGTGTTGGGCAATTTCAAACCGATGATTCCAGTCCAGTTCCATGAGCTTTGGAAAAAAGGTATTGAAACCAACGAGTACTATTTAAAATTGTGTGGTTCTGGCGGTGGCGGATATATTTTAGGATTTACTAAAGATATAGACAAAGCAAAACGCTCGTTAAAAGATTACAAACTAGAGGTTGTTTATAATTTTTAAACTTTTTTTGTCATCCTGAACTTGTTTCAGGATCCCATCAAAACAAGTCTTTCAATGCTCTCCAGAAAACAAAAACACATACTTCTTAAGTTTTTTAGCCTGTTTTCTGTGGTTAGAGGCTATAATATTCTTGTTATAGTAATAGCTCAATACTTAGCATCTATTTATATTTTAGCACACGATAAACCGTTAAGGCAGGTGGTTTTGGATGTTAATTTATTCATGTTGGTTTTGGCTTCCGCTGCCACTATTGCTGGAGGGTATATTATCAATAATTTCTACGATTCAGAAAAGGATTTAATTAATAGGCCCTTTAAATCGACTTTAGATAAGTTGGTAAGCCAAAACACGAAGCTTTCTTTTTATTTTGTTCTAAATATTTTAGCGGTTGTTATGGCAAGCTATGTGTCTTTTAGGGCGGTAATCTTCTTTTCCCTATATATTTTTGGAATCTGGTTTTATTCACATAAACTAAAAAAGTTGCCTTTTATAGGTAATTTAACCTCGGCCATTTTAACCATTACGCCATTTTTCGCCATTTTTATGTATTACAAAAATTTTGAGACGGTTATTTTTGTACATGCCATTTTCTTGTTTTTGCTTATTTCGATGCGAGAACTTACCAAGGATTTAGAGAACATTAAAGGCGATTTAACCCAAAATTACCATACCATCCCCGTGGTTTATGGCGAAGGCATTTCAAAAAAAATGCTTACAATTTTAGCATTGTTAACATGGGTCCCAAGTTATTTGCTTTTGTATAAGTTTGAAATTGGTTATATGTATTTTTATTTTTATTTAAGCATCGTTTTGATTGGGGTTTTTGTGATTTTACTTTGGAAATCAAAAAGCAAAATACACTATTTATGGCTTCATAATATTTTAAAATTTATAATCGTTTTAGGCGTTTTTAGCATTTTATTGATAGATGTGAATGTGTTGCTCCATAGGATTTTATAAAATTGTAAATTGTAGTTTAATTGATGGTATTTTAAAGTCAAACCATTGGCAACAATAAAATACTGCTCTTTATTAACTGACTTAAAGAAATCTTTTTATTTTTCCGCCCTTTTTAGCTCGCCAAGACGCAAAGCGTATAACGCAAACTGCAAATGATTTTAGCCACCGTACTCGAGGAAATACAAACTGGAGGAAAGCCGGAGATGCTTTAAGCTAAGTTTTTATCTTGAAACATTTATAAGCAGAAAGGCTGTCTGGAAATTCCAGACAGCCTTTTATATTACAGTTAATCTTAGTGATTACGCAGAATTTCTACTAGCGTTAATGTTTCCGAATAAAGAACGCATCACTATTTTTTCAAATATTTTAATTTGTTCTTCGTCTTTAACATCTTCCTTTTCTAATTCCTGAATTTTTTTAAGTGCATATTGTTGTATGGTAAGCAATGGCAAAACAATAGACTCCCTAACTTCAATGGAGGCTTTTCCAGAAGGTTCGTTTTCCATAAGCTCTTTATAGCCCGTAAGTTTCAATAACAAGGTTTTGGTAGTGATGTATTCTGCATAAATGATATTCCAAAAATCGCCAAACTCTTCGTCTTTGGACATGTATTTGGTTAAATCGAAAAATGATTTGGTTAAACTCATCATACTGTTTTCCAACAAGGTTTTAAAGAATTTAGAGTTTTTATAAAGATGTTCCACTTTCTGGAATTCTCCTTTTTCCTCATATTTTTTTAATGCCGTACCAACGCCAAAAAACCCGGGAACGTTTTGTTTTAATTGACTCCACGACCCCACAAAAGGAATGGCCCTTAAATCTGAAAAAACCAGTTTATCAGAATTACCTCGTTTTGAAGGCCTGCTCCCAATATTGGTTTTAGCATAATATTTTAAAGTACTCATGCGTTCCAAATACGGGATGAACATCGGGTGGCTTTTAAAATCTTTGTAGGCTTGGTAACTGGTTTCCGCCAAATCGGTCATCACTATTCTATCTTCTTTAGCCATTTCCAGCTTTTCTTTCCCCATTCTATTAAACATCCCAGAACTGATTAATTGTTCTAAGTTGTATTGCGATGAATCTAAAGTCCCGAAATTAGAGCTAATGGTTTGCCCTTGTATGGTAAGCTGTACTTCCTTGTCTTCAATATTGGGCCCTAACGATGCGTAAAACTGATGCGTTTTTCCACCGCCTCTTGCTGGTGGTCCGCCGCGGCCATCAAAAAATATGGCAGTTATATCATGTTTTCTAGACATTTTGGTAAGCAGTTCTTTAGCCTTGTAAATACCCCAGTTAGCCATTAAATAACCACCGTCCTTTGTTCCGTCGGAAAAACCGAGCATGATGGTTTGTTTGTTGCCACGGCTTTTTAAATGTGCCATATATACTGGGTTGGTATATAGCTGTTCCATAACGGCAGGGGCATTTTCTAAATCGGTAATGGTTTCAAAAAGCGGTACCACATCAACCGGTAAATGATCTTTAAACGCCACTATTTTAAGCATGGCGAAAAGTTGCATCATATTTAAAGCGGTTTGGTTGTTGCTAATAATATATCTATTGGCGCCACGCTCACCATTGCTTTCTTGAATTTCCTTGATGGCTTCAATGGTTTTTAAGGTGTTATGGACCATTTCATCTTCAAACACATCAATATCAATACTGATGTCTTTAACTTCCGATAAAATTTTAATTTGTTCAGCTTCCGATAAATCATGGTAATTTTTCGGGAATGATGTATCTCCTCTACTGATCAAATGATCAATGACCGTTGTGAAAACGGCATGGTGAATACGGCTGTCTTGCCTAATATCCAAGGTTGCAAAATTATATCCAAATAAATGGATTCGGTTAATCAAGCTGTTTATTTCGGTAACATAAAGTGATTGGAATTCTTCAACAATAACGTTTCTAATACTCAATAATTCAGTAAGCAATTCTTTTGCCGATATCGCTTGTGGGTAATCCAAATTGATGCTACAATTGTACAAAATGGTTTCTAAACTTATTATGCGCTCTTCAACACCTCTAAAAGTAAGCTTACGCCTTAAGTTTTTTAAATCGGCATAATATTTTTTCAGTATGGCTTGTTTAAGTTTTTTCGCTACACGAATGGTCGTGTCTGGTTTTACAAACGGATTTCCGTCACGGTCGCCCCCCGGCCAAAAACCAATATTAATTATTTCGTTGTGTTTTTTTGTGTCGTCATAAATATTCTGTTGGATGTAATTATAAATTTCCCCAAAAGATTTATAAAAAACATTTTCCAAATACCATATCAAACTTTTTGCCTCGTCATAAGGTGTTGGTTTTTCGTGTTTAAAAAACGGTGTTTTTCCTAATTGGGCAAACAGATTATTGATTTCCGACAGGTTATTTGTTTTGATAGCTTGTGTTAAATCGGTAATAATGCCCAGTACAGAACCTGGATAAAACTGGGTGGGATGCGCTGTTAAAACAATACGCACTTTAAACGCTTCAAGATAGCTTTGTAGTTCTTCCAGGTTATTGTTGGAAATAGCCGATTCTTTTAGGTTTCTTAAGGTGCCAATCCCTTCCATGTTGTTTACTATGGGGAATGCGGCATCTTCAACAGCATCAAACAAAACCACTTGGCGCTCTATATATTGTATAAACCTAAAAAGCAGATTTATTTGGCTTTCCTTTGTGCGACGTGCTTGGTATTTTTTAAAAAAAGTATCTACAATGGTGGTGGGGTCGTCTCCATTTTTAAAACCTTTTTGGCAAGTTTCGTGGAATAAAGGGAGTAAGGCGCCTGTTTTGGTAATGGCATCAAAAGGCAAGGTCATAAATATACTGTTGTATATTTGGTATTTAGACAGTACGTTTTGTTTAAATCGTGTTAGTTTTGGTTCTACAGACATAAGGGAATTCTATTGGAAATTAACCATAAAAGTAAGGAAGCTAAATTAAAGATTGCCGACTTTACAAAATTTTATTGATTTTTGTCATTTAACGATTCCTAATTGTGAATAATTAAATAAAATGGCGACTTAATCTTAATCTTTATAATTAAAGTTGTTGGATATTTCATTTTTAAAACCAACTTGTTTTTTTTCTAACCAACAGGCCGCTATTTGAAAACATGACAAATATCATATTTTGGTATACTGCTTAAGCCGTAACTTCGCATTTTTATTTTATTAAAAAAACGTTCAAAATAAAGTGCAATTGCCTATAACAGCATTTTGAATATTATCAGTGGTGATTAAGGACAATTTCTTTAATCTTAAATGTAAAGCAGATGAAACATCCATGACTAAAGTTTTCTCACACAAGAACAATGCTAAATGGATGTAGCATCTGACCTATAAAAAACAATAAAAGAATACAGATGAAAAATACACATACGTTCCACATTCCTGTTATGGGAATTGGATTTACCATAGATTCGCCTTTAAAAGTGGCACAGTACGGAATCGATTCTGTAATCTCATTGGTAGACGATATTTTACTGGAGAAATTAAGGAAAATGTACAGCGAAAAGTTTGAAATTCCATACACTGAAATAACCGATAAAATTGATGATTTTAGAGCAAAACGAATCACCTCCTATTTGAATATGATGAGCGATTTGGTCGATAAAAAATTTGAAGCTTTAAAAAATGCATCGAATGAAAAAAGCGAAGCCCTAAAAGCGTATTTCAATATGATGCCTTCTGGTTCAGCCATTAAAGAAGAGTTTCATAAACTTACGGAAAAAGGTTTTCATGTTTCTGAAATTAAGAATTGGATTTCAGAAAACTTGACCAAAGGGAGTATCGATGTGAATATCATGACCAAAGTTGATAAAGACAACTATATAAAAGGCGAAAAATTACCCGTTGAGTATAATGATGCACATGCCGCTTTACGCGGTTTTGCGAATAGTAAATTACAATCTTCAGTGGTATTATCGGCAGGAATGAATCCACGTTTGTACGCTTATATGGGTCAGTTTGACGATTTTTATCCAACGGAAGCAGGTACTTTTCCAAAAAAAATTATTTTAAAAGTGAGTGATTATAGGTCGGCTTTAATTCAAGGTAAATTTTTAGCTAAAAAAGGCTTGTGGGTATCTGAATATAGAATAGAATCCGGACTTAATTGTGGAGGTCATGCCTTTGCAACCGACGGTTATTTATTAGGGCCTGTTTTGGCTGAATTTAAAGAAAAAAGAGAGGAATTAAGAAGCAGTATCGAAGCCATGGTAAACCAAGAATTGGAAAACCAAGGACGCATCACTTCAAAAAAACCTTTGGAAATAAAATTATCGGCTCAAGGCGGTGTTGGCACCCATGAGGAGCATGAATTTTTACTGAATGAATATAAACTGGACTCTATTGGTTGGGGGACCCCCTTTTTATTGGTGCCAGAAGCAACAACTGTTGATGAAAAAACCATGAATCAATTAGTGCTTGCCAAAGAAGAAGACTTGTATTTAAGCGATATTTCGCCATTAGGTGTGCCATTTAACAATCTTAGAGCGAATACTAAAGATTTAGATAAAGAAGTATTAATAAATAAAGGAAGACCAGGAAGTTCTTGCCCTAAAAAGTTTGTAGCTTTAAATAAAGAATTTAAAGAATCTGGGCTTTGTACAGCTTCCAGAGAGTACCAACATTTAAAAATAAAAGCGTTGGATACGGAAGACTTGCCATTAAAAGAATATGAAAAAGCTTTTAATAAAATAACCGAAAAATCGTGTACCTGCGTTGGTTTGGGAACTTCGGCACTGTTAGCTTATAATTTAGATACCAAGGTAGAAGGAACGGGGGTTTCCATTTGCCCAGGCCCAAATATGGCGTACTATTCAAAAATTATGAGCCTAAAGAACATGACCGATCATATTTACGGAAGAGATAATATGATTTCAAGAACCGACCGTCCAAATATATTCATTAAAGAACTTTACATTTATATAGATTATTTAAAAAACAAGTTGGAAGACGCAAGAACAGCCATGACTGCTAAAGAAGAAAAATATCTACAAACCTTTACCAACAATTTAAACGAAGGTATTTTATATTACAAGTCGATGTTCAACGAATTAAAAGGTGCGTTTCAAGAAATAAAAGATGCCGTTTTAAACGAGTTGGAAAACGGTGAAAAAACGTTAGGTTTAATAAGTTTAGAAATTCAAAATCTGTCTATTGAAAACCAGAAAAACCAAATAGCTGTTTAGTATTTATATGTAATTTATAAGGTATTTTTAATTTTATCAAATAATTAAGCCCTTGCCAGGGTAAACTCATACTCTGTTTAAAAAAAGCCACAAATGCACTAATTTTTTATTTAATCCATCTTGATTTTTTGTTTTTAAAATAATCCCCCTAGAATCTATCGGGATGTTCTGATGAGACTATTATTGAGAAGCATAGCATCGCTTAGCACAAGAAAATAGAAAAAATATTGGGGAATTTCTGCCATTCATGTCTGCCGGAAGGTTTCAGTAGATGGAAATAGTCAAGATAAGTTCATTATAGTGAATACACCAAACATCTACACAAATTTTTAAAAAATCTATAGATTTTTTTATTCGTGACAATTATTTTTATAGCGATTTTTAGTTTGATTCGTGCATTCGTGGCAAATAAAAGTGTGATCGTGTCTTAGTTGTTACTTAAAAAGAACTTAAAAATTTAATAAAAAGATAATATCTCTTTAATTTCTAATTCATTTTTATTGTTAATATCAGTTCCATAAGATTATAATTAAGATATTTGTATAATAATTGATTTGAACAAGGCACATTTGTTGTGTAAAAAACTGCAAGCTTAATTAAACCGATGGATTTAGTAAAAGAAATAAACCGCCTTAAAAAGGAAAAAAATGCCGTAATTCTTGCACATTATTACCAGGTGCCCGAAATACAGGATATAGCAGATTATGTGGGCGATAGTTTACAGTTGTCTCAAAAAGCCGCGGAAACGGATGCCGATATTATTGTATTTGCCGGGGTTCATTTTATGGCAGAAACCGCCAAAATATTAAATCCTACAAAAATGGTGGTGCTGCCCGATTTAAAAGCGGGTTGCTCGTTGGCGGATTCTTGCCCGCCCGATACTTTTGAAGCATTCACAAAAGCGCACCCAGACCATATTGTTATTACTTATGTGAATTGTTCTGCGGAAATAAAAGCTTTGAGCGATATTGTTTGTACATCATCCAACGCTTTGAAAATTGTTAATTCTGTTCCTAAAGACACCCCTATTATATTCGCGCCAGATAAGAATTTAGGTAAATACATCATCAGTCAAACAGGTAGGGATATGTTGCTTTGGGATGGTAGTTGTATTGTGCACGAAGCTTTTTCTATTGATAAACTCATCGCTTTGCACAAAAAGCATCCCGATTATAAAATTATAGCGCATCCAGAATCTGAAACGCACATTTTAAACACGGCAACCTACATTGGTTCTACTTCTGGGATGATAAATTTTGTAAAAACCCATCCCAAGGAAAAATTTATTGTAGCTACCGAAGCTGGAATTTTACATAAAATGCAATTGGAAATGCCCAATACAGAGTTGGTACCTGCCCCTGCAAAAGAAGATAACACCTGCGCTTGTAGCGAATGCCATTTTATGAAAATGAACACGCTACAAAAACTGTACAACTGTTTATTGAACGAAACCCCTCAAATAGAAGTTCCGGAACATATAAGAAAGCGTGCGCTTTTGCCTATTGAACGCATGTTAGAACTATCAAAATAATATGATTGAAGCAAATTATTTGGTCATAGGTTCGGGGATTGCGGGTTTAACCTTTTCGGTTAAGATCGCAGAAAAATTTCCTGGCAGGAATGTGGTAATCGTTACCAAAGCAAATGAGGACGAATCGAATACCAAGTATGCACAAGGCGGGGTTGCGGTTGTTTTAAATAAAGAAAAAGATTCTTTTAAAAAACATATTGAAGACACTTTAATTGCGGGCGATGGCCTTTGCGATAAAGAGGTGGTAGAAATGGTGGTGAAAGAAGGTCCCGACCGATTTGAAGAACTCATGCTTTGGGGGGCCAATTTTGATGTGGATTCCAGCGGTGAATTCGATTTGGGAAAAGAAGGGGGGCACTCTGAATATCGCGTAGTTCACCACAAGGATATTACGGGTTTTGAGATAGAACGCGCTTTACTTAAAAGGGCACATCAATTATCGAACATTACTATTTTACCCCATCATTTTGCGATAGATTTGGTTACAAACCATCATGTTAAAGACCTTCAATCAGAAGACATAGCTTGTTTTGGCGCGTATGTTTTCGATCAAAAAACAGGAACTATTTTCACTATAAAAGCAAATAGTACGCTTTTAGCTTCAGGTGGTATTGGTTGTGTTTACGGGCATACTACCAACCCCATTATTGCAACAGGCGATGGAATTGCCATGGCTTACAGGGCAAAAGCGCACATTGAAGATATGGAATTTGTACAGTTCCATCCAACGGCGTTATACCAAGTAAAAGGAGAATCATCCTTTTTAATATCGGAAGCGGTAAGAGGTTTCGGAGCCTATCTTCGCAATAAAAAAGGGCATCGGTTTATGCTCGATCACGATGAACGTGCAGAACTGGCATCACGGGATATTGTTTCACAAAGTATTGATAGCGAATTAAAAAAATCGGGCGATTCACATGTGTATCTCGATTGTACCCATTTAGATATGGAGGCGTTTAAAAATCATTTCCCAAATATTTACAATAAGTGTTTAGAGCACCATATTAAAATAGAAACCGATTGGATTCCCGTGGTTCCTGCGTCCCATTATTTATGCGGAGGAATCAATGTGGATAAAAACGGAAAAACTACCATTGCCAATTTATTTGCTTGTGGAGAATGTACAAGAACAGGATTGCACGGCGCCAACAGATTGGCATCTAACTCGTTACTGGAAGCGTTAGTGTATGCACACAACATTTATAAATACCACAGTGCAAACGAGTATAAATCTGCAAACGTGGTTATTCCAGATTGGAATGATAAAGGAACTGTGATTGAAAAAGAGCATATTCTCATACAGCACAACTTAAAGCAATTGCAAGCATTAATGCGCGATTATGTAGGTATCGTAAGAAGCAATAAACGTTTAAAACGTGCCATAAAGCATTTGGATTTAATTTACAGTGAGGTTGAAGAACTTTACAAGGAATCAAAAATTACAGCCTCGCTTTGCGAACTTCGTAACATGGTCAATGTGTCGCATTTAATTGTAACACAATCTTTAGAACGAAAAGAAAATAAAGGGGGGTATTTTAATATTGATAATGTAAAAAAATAAACGAGGCTCCCTTTTTAAAGGACCCTCGTTTAAAACAATTTTATAGACGAAGTATCTATTTTCCCAACATGAGTAGTTCGCTACAAACTACTTCGGTAATGTAGCGTTTGTTTCCTTCTTTGTCATCATAGCTACGCGAGGTCAATTTGCCTTCAATGGCAACTTCTTTTCCTTTGGTTACATACTTTTCAATTATTTGGGCCGTTTTTCCCCAAGCAACCACATTGTGCCATTGGGTGTCTGTAATTTTTTCACCTTTTGTATTGGTGTAACTTTCATTGGTGGCAATAGCAAATTTAGCCAATGTTTTGCCCGATTCAAGATTGATGATTTCTGGGTTGTTTCCTAGGTTACCAATCAACTGTACTTTGTTTCTAAGTGTGTTCATGTTTTTAAATTTTTATGGTTAAACAGTTAATGCTATCGAGTTCTTATGTTACTGAAAAAAATCCAGCATTAATTCGACACTGCAAAGATGTCACAGTTTCAAAATGTTATTCGGTTGATAAATGCTTAAATTCGTTTGTAAATGTTTGTAGTCGTTTGTAAATGGATAATGATTTTTGTTTAAAGGGAACTATATACAAGTTCACACTAAACAACAAAGTTTAATTTCGCACTAAAAAATGTGCTTTTTTTGAAATTATAAGTTGTCTAATCTATTCCATTGACCGCCACTAATTCAGCAGTATCCAAGAATAAGCTTCTTGCTGATTAAATAATCAAATTAGGTCCTTATTTATCAATAAGCGTGACGGATTCCACTATTAATTCTAACTAACATCAATAGTTACTTTTCGTCCTTTGGGTTATAATTTCGTCCTTTTTTTATATTTTTATTAAATTCAGACAAAGGCTGTTCTATTTTCAATTTTTCCTTCGGGAGTTCACCTTTTTTAATACCTTCTACCATTTTATCAAAATCAGATTTAAATTCTTTGTCTTGAATAGGTCTGAATTTTTCATATTCTTTTTCTGCGAATTTTTTAGCTACATCCTTTCTGATTTTACCTGCATCATCCAATAAATCATATTCATTAAATTTTAAAAATGAATCTAATTTATTTGCCCAACCATCCATATTCATTGTAACACCTCTTTTTGCTTGTAACTCAGCAAAATCTAAATACATATTAACTAGTGTGTTCAATTCACTAATTTCTTCTTTTTTAAGATAATTTTTAGCAACTCCAACATCAGACTTCATGATTTTACCACCTTTTTTTTCGTTTTTCCAACTAGTCAGACCCATGTGAGGTTTTTTAGAGTTGGCTCTTAATTTTACAATTTCTGGTGCAGTATGGCGTGTTATTGCATACTCTAATTTGTTTTGCACAGTAGCGAAAAATAATCGTGTTATTGGTGCTTGTGAGTCATAATCTATAGCTGTTGCATATAAGTCAGTTATTTTTTGATAAAATCTGCGTTCGGAAGCGCGTATCTCCCTAACTATTTCAATTAATTCATCAAAATAGTCCTTATCAAATAGATTCTTACCTTGTTTGAGTCTATCATCATCGATAGCAAAACCTTTAACTAAATAATTTTT
Source organism: Mariniflexile sp. (assembly GCF_052728615.1). Classification (NCBI taxonomy): domain Bacteria; kingdom Pseudomonadati; phylum Bacteroidota; class Flavobacteriia; order Flavobacteriales; family Flavobacteriaceae; genus Mariniflexile; species Mariniflexile sp. The sequence continues at coordinate 107,595 of NZ_JBFVFE010000009.1, forward strand.
TAAAACACTATTGGCCCAAATCCTAAACATTGTTGCTTTTTGGGAACTAACTCGATAACCTACTGAAATAATTGCATCAAGATTATAAAATTCAATATTTCTTTGCACATCTCTTCCACCTTCTTCTTGAACTGTCAAAATTTCTTTGACAGTTGAAAATTTATTTAATTCCCCTTCTTTATATATATTACCTAAGTGATAACTGATAGTTTGTTTTGAAGCATCAAAAATTTCAGCCATGCTATTTTGAGATACCCAAACCGTTTCGTTTTTATCATCTAATATTACTTGGATATTGGTTGTTCCATTACCCGAAGAATAAAACATGAAGTCTGTATTTTCTAAACTATGCATTTATCAATTCTTTATAAATTATTCTCTTCTCAATACTACACAAAGGTAAATTAAATCTATCGTTTTCAGAACCATTGCGAGTATTATGTCTAAACACAAATTCATCAACGTAAAAGTGCAAATGTTTTTTAGATGTGAAATGATATATCCCGTAAATACCACGTTTTAACAACGCCCAAAAACTCTCTATTGGGTTTGTTGATACCTTAACCTCTTACATATTCCCCTCTACTGTGCATTACTGTTTTGTGGTCATAAACTCGCTCTAATGTAGAATAGCTTCTATGTTGGTCTGTGTAAACTTTGGTTTCTACGCTTATGTTTTGATAAATAACAGGCAATAAAGCTATTTCTGATGCATTTTCAACGTGCATTGCTCTTACTTCGCCATTTCTTTGTATCATTCCAAAAACAGTAGATTTTTTATAATGCTCTATCATTTATTCTGATTTATCACGTCTTCTAGATGCACTTCTGTTTTCGTTTTTACCGCCTAGATAAGTTTCATCCATTTCAACTTCACCGTTTATTGGTCGTTATTATCCAATCCAAAACAGTTTCTGATACGTTGTAGCATAAACCATGCGCTTTTTTGAGTAATACCCAAATCACGCCCTAATTGAAGTGATGAAATGCCTTTTTTGTGTGAAGTAACCAACCAAATAGCAAGAAACCATTTTTGTAATTCCATTTTTGTATTATCAAATATGGTATTTGTCTTAACATTGAAGTATTTTCCTGTGTTTTTACATTTATATTTATTTCCTTTACAGTCATATACTTTAGAAGTAGCATCAAACGGACTTACAACGTTACCGCTCCAACGTAATAATTCTAAATGGTCTATACAAGACTGCTCTGTTGGAAAGGCTTTTATTAGATCTAAAACTGATTTTACTTCTTTGTTGAACATTGTATTGGAATTTGATATATCAAATATGGAAGTTATTTACACAATAAATAAATATTTAGTGTAAAAAAGTTTAGTACATGACAAAAAATTATATTAACATTTATTAAACTCTATTAAGCCTACTGAAATCAAGACCTGTCAGGTTTTAAAAACCTGACAGGTCTGAAACGCCAAATATTATAGAGCTATTGACAATCAGTCATTTAAAATGTATGTTTCAATTTTTGTCATGTACTTATGTAAAAAAGTTCTAATTGAACAAAATAAATGTGAATTATAATAGGAAAAGGCATAAAACATTAGAAATATTATCTTCTAAAATAATCGAATTTGGAACTACTAAAGTCGGTAGTAACTTTGTTTTAGGTGTTAGTTTTGAAGAACTGCAAGAAAAATTAAACTGTAATAAGGAAAAGTGTGAAATTATTTTTCTCCACTATTTGAAAATGAAGAAGTTCAATTTACAGATATAAAGGTAATTGGTTTGGCTTCTACGCAAAAAGGATTATCATCATTTTCACAAAAGAAATGCCTAACAAAAAACAATACGATAATTACAAACTGGTTTAAAAACTTCGTTCAGATTATTGTTCCAATACTATCGTTAATTGTCGTTATACTTGCAATAACACTTAAAATAAATAGTTTGAACTCAAAAAATACCATAGAAATAGAAGCCATAGAACAGAAACAACGAGAATTAAAAAACAGTATAGATAGGTTGGAAATGAAAACCAAAAATATTCAAGATTCCATTTTAGGGATTTCAAAAAACTAAACCTCTTTTTCATAGCTTAGTTTTTTGTAAATTGAATTGATTTTCGGAAATCCCAAAAATGAGTCTAAAGAAGTATATAGTTCCCTGCTTATATTTACATAAAAACAAGTATCCATGCCAAAAGAATGTCTAGAATGCGGAGAAAAAATTGTTGGAAGAATTGATAAAAAATTCTGTAGTGATGGGTGCAGAAATGCCTATAACAACAATGTAAACAAAGACAGTAAAAACCTGATTAGGAACACCAATAACAGGCTTCGTAAAAATTACAGGATTTTAGAAGCGCTCAACCCTGAACAGAAAACAAAAACATCCCGGGCAAAATTGATTGAGTCGGGTTTTGATTTTAATTACTTCACAAGCATCTACACCACCAAAGTAGGCACCATATATTACTTTGTTTACGACCAAGGGTATCTGCCCTTAGAGGGCGACTATTTTGCTTTGGTAAAACGTGAGGGTTAATACTATTTCCAAGTATCGCCCTTCATAGCGAGGGCTGCTTTTAAAATGTCTTTCTGGCTAATCTGGCCCACTAACTTCCCATTTTCAACAATAGGGAAACGCCGGTGCTTAGATTCCAAGAACTGTTGGGCAGCGTCAAAAATATTCATATTCCCATCAATGGTATCAACATTTTTTACCATACAAGATTCAACGGTATTATTGGTCATGGGCAAATTGTGGTACCTGCTTTCGCTTATTTGTTTAATACAATCGCCTTCAGAAATGATTCCAATCAATTCATGCTTGTCATTTACCACCGGGCCGCCAGAAATTCTATATTTGATTAAAGAATCAATAACTTTATCTATATGGTCCTCAGATTTAAAGGTTATCAGTTTGGTAGACATGTAATCGCTAACCTTAAGAGGCACCTCTATTGTGGTCTTTTGCTGGTTTTTTCTAGAGGCTAAAAAGCTTTTAATTCCCATAATTATTTGGTTTAGTAAATCCTAAAGTACTTAATTTTTTTAAGTTTTCCTAAAGAATCTGCTTTTTCGTCATTTAAAATAATCAATTGTTAATGGGCCATTAAAATAATTAGCATTCTTTTAAGAGTTTAAGTGTTAATTTTTTATAGTTTTAGCACTTCAAAATAAATTTAAAAAAATGAAAAAATTTTTCGCATTATGGTTATTTGTAGGTGGTTGTATGTTGAATGCACAAAGTAACACCGATTTGCTAAAACATTATGAAGCTTATTATAAGCAAATGAAGGAACAGGGAGATATTCAAGGCATTATAAATGGTATGACACATTTAAATATTCTTGCGCCTTCCCAAGCCAGAAAAGACACCTTGGCCTATATTTACATGAGTGAAAACCAGTATGTGCAGGCACTTAACACTATTGGTTATGACCGATTGTTAGATGATTCGGACATTGCTATTGAAGTAAAGGCGGTTTCTTTAAAAGCGGTAAAACAACCAGAATTGGCCATTGGGCAGTTTGAAGCCATGTTTAAAAGAAACCCGAATGCTTTGGTGGCGTATGAACTGGCAGAACTTTATTTACAAACGCAAAAATTGGCCGAGGCAGACCAACACATTGCTTATGGTTTGGCAAATGCTAAAGACGATATGAAAAAAGCATTTTACGAAACGCAAACGCCTTATGAGGTTTCGTTAAAATCGGCTTTTATGTACTTAAATGCCCTTTCTACTTACAATAAGGACAAAAAGGCAAACATTGATAAAGCGGTAGATATTTTGGATGCTACCCTAAAAGTATCGCCAAACTTTAATTTAATTAACTTGACAAAAAACGAATTGTTAAGACAAAAGCAAATGTTACAAGCCCAGGCAGCGCAACCTAAAAATTAGCAAAACATTAAACAATAACAACGGCAAGCATTTTTAAATGCTTGCCGTTGTTTATATAAACCAAACCATTAGGGCTTTTCAATAATTATATGGTCACCTTCCAATTTCTTGTTCATTTGTAAATTCAAGTTTGAAAAAGCCACTAAAGATTCTTTTAAAATTCCAATGAGTTCTGGTTTGGAAGTCGTGGACAAATTTGAAAGACTTTCCAATTTATAAAGTTTAGTTTCCAAAGCAGTCAATCGTGCATAAATGGCAGACGTATTAACTTGAGGCGGTATGTTTTTTTTTAAATTTACAAGTAATTCTCTTACCTCTTTTTTGTTATTGTCGAAAAAACTTAAATCCCCTTTTTTTACATTATCCACTACCTCTTGAAGTTGTTTGTATTCATTCCAGTTTGCAATCGTCTCCTCCGTTCTATCATCCAAAATATAATCGGTATATCTAAATTCTGAAATGTCTTTGGCAGTAATTTCTCGACTATCAGTGCCTTTTTTAGCAATTAAATCAGTGTTCTCTTGATCCTTTTTACAAGAAAAAAGCATGAGAAATAGGCTTATCAGACTTAAAAATTTAATGTTCATAGCTTATATTTATCTATAATGACAAAGATATAAGATTAGTTTCTTTTTTAAACAAAAACAAAACAACAGACTTTAGTTTGTTCGTTCCATTAAAAAAAGAAATCTTAATTAAGTGTTAAGTGAAAAATATTTCAAATTTAAAATACGATATTATCAATAAAAACTTATTATTTTTGAATATTATTTATCAATACTGTTTTAAATGAAGTCTAAAATATTAATAATTGGTGCTTGCGGACAAATAGGTTCGGAATTAACATTCAAACTCAGGCAGTTGTACGGGCATGACCAGGTTATTGCAAGCGATATAAGTTATAGTAATTTAGATATTGTAAATTCAGGTATTTTCGAAATTGTTGATGCGCAAAATTACGCAAGCGTAAAAGTGTGTGTTGAAAAATATGGAATCGATACCATTTACTTAATGGCTGCCATGTTAAGTGCCACGGGAGAAAAATTCCCTATGAAAGCCTGGGATTTGAATATGCAATCGTTGTTCCACGTACTGAATTTAGCCCGGGCAAAGTTTATAAAAAAAGTATTTTGGCCATCAAGCATTGCCGTTTTTGGACCTACCACCCCAAAAGAATATACGCCACAGTATACCGTTATGGAACCGTCAACCGTTTACGGTATTACCAAACAGGTGGGCGAACGCTGGTGCGAATACTATCATAATAAATATGGCGTGGATGTGAGAAGCTTGCGCTACCCAGGTATCATCAGTTGGAAAACTTTACCGGGGGGCGGCACCACCGATTATGCGGTTGAAATTTACCATAAAGCCATAACCGATGGTTTTTATGATTGTTTTTTAAGTGAAAAAACCGAATTGCCCATGATGTTTATGGACGATGCCATTAAAGCGACCGTAGATATTATGGCCGCTAGTAATGATGCCATAAAAATAAGATCGTCCTATAATTTGGCTGCCATCAGTTTTACACCCCACGAGGTTGCAGAATCCATAAAAACACACCTCCCGGATTTTCGGATTTCATACACGCCCGATTACCGGCAAGATATAGCGGACAGTTGGCCAAAAAGCATCAATGATGCTTATGCACGCCAAGATTGGAAATGGAAACATGCATTTAAACTGGAAGATATTACCAAAGAGATGCTTTTGCAACTCAATAAAAAGTATAGTGCAGCGTTAAAGGAATTTAATTAATTGTATATTCGGCGACCCCTAAATCTTAATTATTATGCTGGAAAATTTTTGGTTTAACGTACAATATGGCATTAATCATGTACTGGATGTAAAGGCTTATGACCATCTGTTATTTCTAATTGTATTAACGGTGCCCTACCTATTCAAAGACTGGAAACGCGTGCTTTTATTGGTTACCATGTTTACATTGGGCCATACCTTATCGCTCGTTTTAGCAGTATATAATATTGTAAGCGTTAAGGCATCCATGGTGGAGTTTTTAATACCGATAACCATATTGGTTGTGGCACTTTTTAACGTGTTTACATCGGGTAAAGGCGCCCAAAAGGAAAAGGTTGGCATATTGTTTTTATCGACATTGTTCTTTGGTTTAATACACGGTTTGGGTTTTGCCCGCGAGTTTAAAATGCTTTTGGGCGACTCAGATAATAAAATAGTATTACTGCTTGAATTTGCTCTGGGCATCGAGCTGTCCCAAATCATTATCGTATTTTCAGTCTTGCTATTTGGTTATATCATGCAAACTATTTTTAGGTTTAACAAACGCGATTGGATTATGGTAATTTCAGCCATTGTAGTCGGTTTGGTTATTCCCATGATACTAAATAGTGAATTTTTATCTTGATATATGTGCTTCATCTTCGAGCAAGATGATAACCATATAAAATTACTTTATTATTTTCAAAATGAAGAATGGGTAAAATTAAGATGATTGCTATTTTTTCATTTAATACAAAGAATCAAGACCGCTTCGCTGTTAGTCCCGATAGATTCTGTGTTAACTATCAAGTGGTTTCTGTTTTTTATTTATTAATTTTGTTTTTCAAGACAGCTCATAGGGAAAAGAATAAAGACTAAATCGTAACTAATTGATAGGGTGTACGACAAATTTCCCATTACGCTGCATTTTGGCATAACTGTTTGATTCTATGGCCTTGCTTGCTTTTATAGA